>CAJGDO010000009.1 GCA_904502225.1 uncultured Clostridia bacterium | reverse complement strand
CTTTGACAGCAAGTCAAAATATAACGCAACACCTTGCATATCACTTTTAGCCACAAGGCTAAAAATATCACTAATTTAATATTGATTTTATGGATAAGAAAAGCACACTATACTTCACTAAAAGTGAAATGTAGTGTGCTACACTTTTGTTATGAATAAAAATCCCTAAGAGTGACGCCCTTAAGCAATCCTTTTTTTCTATCAACAATTAAATTATAGTCCGATATAAACTGCGAACATTAAAAATGCAACAGAGATGATAAATAATAGTATTTGGAATAAGCCTGTTCGTTTTAGCCAACTTACAAAACTTACATTTGATAAACTTAAGCCCACCACAAGCGTTCCGCACGTTGGGTATAAAACGTTTGTATAGCCATCGCCAAACAAAAAGGCTAAAATTATAATATTCGCACTTATTCCTGGTAATGGCGATAAAGTTAAAAGCGGTATCAAAAGCAATGCTTTTGCAAGCGAACCCGGAATAAAAAATTCAAATATTAAAATTATCAAATACAATACAACGACTGATAAATATGGCGATTGTCCACTCATAAAATTATAGCAATAATAGAAAGTGGTGTGTAAAATATTGCCTCTTTCAGCGATATATTTAACGCTAAACGCAAGCAAAATAATTACTATTGATGGTGACAAGTCTTTTGCACCAGTTAAAAATGCTTTTAAGGTTTGTTTAATTGAACCTAAACTTTTTTTGCCTATTACAAACGTGCCAACCAAAAATGCCAACGCCATAAATACCATACCTAACCCTAAATCTGCTAGAAAAGGTATTGCTGATGAGATAACAATTACAAGCAATGCACCTAAAAACAATGCACACGCCATTTTTGCCTTGTTAGAATATTCTTGCTTTTCTTCTTGCGTTAAGTGGGTGAATTGTTGGTCATTTTCAATCTTGACATTGCGTTTTTCATCTTTCTTTGCCATATGCGTTAAGTAAATGCAAGTAAAGAAATATAAAACCACAAACATCAATAAACGGAACCAAAGCCCATCTAAAACAGATATTTCAGCAAGGTCTGATGCAACGCCAACTGTAAATGGATTGAACATCGCAGTTGTAAAACCAACGCCCGTTGTGATTAAAATTAAACTTACGGCTTGTTCTTTACTCCACCCCATCGCCTTTGACATTGCCAAGAAAATTGGGAAAAGGATTAAAAGTTCTTCTTGAAGCCCAAAGCAAGATGCAAGCAACATCATTACAAGGGTTATAATCCAAATTAGCAAATATCTTTTTTCATAGAACTTGTCCACCACAATGTGAACGATTGCCACCAATAATCCCGCCTTATCAAGCACTTTGAAGGTCCCGCCCAAAACTAATAGCACGGCTATGATTTGAACGATATTAAAGTTCCCCTCACCGAACAAAAGTGCTTCTATTGGTGCGGTAAGCCAACGCCAAACCGGTAATGTCGTTGTGCTTTCGATAAATGAAAAGGAATTTGGAATAACTTTTCCCGTTTGTTTATCAACCAAATATTGACCTGCAGGAACAACGTATGTTAAAATCCCCACAAAAATCATTATCCCAAATAAAATAGAACAAATTGTTATAAAACTTTTAAGACCAAATTTAAGGTCTGAATTCAACTCTTTTCCCTTATTGGTTTTTTCCTTGTTGTTCATTTTCATTTTTCTCCTTTGGTGCAAAAATCCAATCAACTATCTTCTTTTTATAAAGCATAGATAAAACAACTATAGTTATTATAACTAATAAAATGATATAAGAAACAATTGGCGAAGACGAACTTGTTATTTTAACGCCCGCCCAAAGCGTTGCTATTATGTCTGGGATAGGCCCAATAAGCGTCACAAGTGCGTATTTCCACCACTTCATACCGCTGTCTGCGGCAATCATATGTATTATCAAAAATGGAACAAATGGTGCTAAATAAGCCAAAAATAAAAAATAATATATACTTCTTTTGCTGTTTTTAATCTTTTCTTCCATCAAGCGGTGTTCTTCTTTTTTCTTGTTAGAACTTAAAACCAGCGTGCTTTTTGTGAATAAGTATGCCAACTGACTTGCCATAAAAACTGAAAGGGCGACGTGGATTAAACCGCCCCAAAGCCCATAACTGACGGCAGACGTTAGTTGGATAGGAACGGATGATATGAACGGAAAGAAAAAGCAAATTATCATTACGATTGTCATTGCAATAAAGCCCGTTAGCCCCAATGATAACACATATTCTTTTACCACAACCGTTCCCGAAGAAACTTGACTGAACAAATATTTTATAGTATCCCAATTCAATACCGAAAAGATTATAACTGCTGTTAAAATGAGCAAAGTGGCAAATATTATTGCTCTTTCTTTTTTAATCTTCATAATCATAAACCTCTCGACTAAACTTTCTCCACACGCTATCATACAAGTTGTGGATTTCTTCTGCTGAAAGCATCCACTTTACCACGTGCTTCTCATCTTGCAAAAACTTAAAGTTATAGTATTTGCTCTTGTAATATAAGTCCAAATCATATTGAAGTGACATTGTTAAAGAATAAACTTGCTCTGGCTCAAAGAACAGTTCCACTTCTTCCCCATCAAAAGTGCCGTTATAGGTTAGCCCTTTATTTGTTAAAGTTAAAACGCCTTCACCATGCGACAACAAAGAATAGTTGTTATCCAACTTTTTATTGTTTATATCGCTAATTTTTACCCTTGTTGAAAGTCTAAACTCTTCGCTTAAAACTTCTTTGGCGACTTGTTTTCTTTGCCACTTATACCACTCGTCAATATTTTTAAACGGCAATTTACCATTGACGCTTTTTATATCGTAATATTCATCCATTTTGATTGAAAAATTACAATTACTGCAAGTCATCGTGTCGTTTTCAGTTGAAAAACAATGCTCGCTTTGGCAGTTTGGACATTTATAAATTATGTTGTCTAAACCATATATATTAGGCTTTTTGCCATAAAAAGCCGTTCTTTCGCCACTGAATTCTTCAAACTCGTTATACTTAAACTTTTGTAAAAGTTGTTCGTATATTTGTTCGCTTGAAAGATTTTTAATATCTTCACTATCAAAAATTTTATCAAACTTAACGGTTATTTTTCCCTTCTTAACGTCACTTGAATAGCGTGTTCTTGAAAAATATGAACCCTTAAAAGTGACCAAAACAACAGGAAGTTCAACCTTCTTAATAAAATGTTGTGTTGCTGGGTTTATTGGGTGCGTTGAACCGGAAGTCGATTGTATGCCTTCTGGAAAAATGGCTATGCTTGCACCTTTTTTAATGGCTTGCATCATTTGCATTGTTGCTTGCACGTCAGGTTGATACAACATCTTTGCAATAACGCCCAAATTTTTAAGCATTTTATATACGTTTTTGTTAAAAACGTTTTGATACCCGCATAATATATGCGTGTTCAAATTTTTAATGCCCGCAAAAAAATAAATATAGTCAAGTGAAGATTTATGTTGGCATAAATATATTGCTTGACTATCTTTCATCTTTAAATATTCGTCACTATATACAAAATCAACCTTACGCTTTTTTGAAATGCACTTAAAGACAAATTGAACCAAGCGTGCAATAAATGCGTTTGGCTTTTTGATTTTTCTATTCCTAAACTCTCTAATATAATCTTTTTCCATCTTTAGTAATATTTCAAATATATGTTTGAAACCCTTTACTTTTTATATAGTATAGCATATTTGATAGTAAAAGGCAAGCGGACACCTACCCTATACTACAATTTTGTTGCTTTTGAAACAATTTTTATTATAGCAAAGAGGGTTTTGGTGTATAAAAATAAAAAAACACTCTGTATTTTTACAGAGTGTTTTACGTTTTGCTTTAATTATTCGCCTTTGAAAGGTAATAAGTCAACCAATCTAGCACGTTTGATAGCCGTTGCTAAAACTCTTTGGTGTTTAGCACAAACGCCTGTCATACGTCTTGGGAGAATTTTGCCACCTTCAGCAACGTACTTCTTCAAAGTGTTGACATCTTTATAATCGATGTTTTCAACTTTGTTTTGGCAGAAAGCACATACTTTTTTACGAGGCATTCTCTTAACGAATTTCTTTCCTTCTTTTGCAGTTGCGTTTTCAGCAACAGCATTAGTCATATTGGTATTTTCTTCCATTTTTTTAACTCCTTAATTCTGCTTTTGGAACTTCTTAAAATGGTAATTGATTGTCATCAATCGCCTCTAATTGTGGGCGTTGTCTTTCACCTGATGAAATGATGGTTTCGCCATCTTCACTTTGACTGCCCTTTGGCGTTAAGAATTCCACTTCGTTTGCAACGATATCGGTCACGTTTCTCTTTATACCGTCCTTATCTTCATATGAACGTGTTTGAATGCTACCGACAATTGCCACCTTGTTACCTTTTTTCAAATATTTACCACAATTTTCTGCCCTTCCACGCCAAACGGTAATATTGAAAAAATCAACATCACGGTTGCCCTCTGCATTTGCATAATCTCTTGAAACGGCAATGCTGAACCTACATACTGCAACACCACTTGGGGTTTCAGTAAGTTCTGGGTCACGTGTTAAATTTCCTACTAAGATAACTTTGTTCATAATCTTTCTCCTAATTAGATTTTGGTAATCATTCTTCTTATGATACCGTCTGTAATGCCAATAATACGTTCAAGTTCAACAACGAGTGTTTTTTCTGCTTCGAATGTTGTTAAAACGTAAAAACCTTCAGACTTGTAGTTAATTGGGTATTGCAATTTCTTTACACCCCAACGGTCAGTCTTTTCAACTGCACCACCGTTTGAACTAACCAAATCTTCGATTTTCTTGATAATCCCGTCTTTTGCTTCGTCTGAAAGTGAAGCATCAAGGATATAAAGCATCTCATATTTCGTCATATTTTTTTACCTCCCGGACTTATTCGGCTTGCCATTTAATGCAAGCAAGGTTTAATTTATCTAAAATTATTAGATAACTTTGAATATAATATCAAAATTTTGCAATTTTGTCAACGATTTTTTAACCTTTTACAATATTTAACCTATTAACCTAAGTTTGGTATCCCACCCGTAAGTGATAAGTTTGCAAGTACACTTAACTTAATGGTATAAAGCCCCTCGTTTGCACTTGCTAATATACCTGCATCTACTAGTTGGCGAATTGTTGCAGACGTAATCTTGCTTGATAGGTTTACGCCACTTAAATTTTCTTCTCCCTCGCTAAAATCGGGTGGCAGTTCTTCACCAGTTTGCTCTTTTTGGTTTTGCAATTGCCCCATCGTCGCTTGTGAAATCGTATAAGTTTTTGCACAACCTATCGCATTAGAAAACTCTGTTCCATCTTCAATCTCGCCTGCATCAAAACATAAGAATAGCCAAATGCCTGCCTTTTTGTTTATCATATAAGTTCCAGCACTATCAAGTTTGTAAACCCTGCTTTCCTCATCAAAACTGTACCTAGGCGTGTTTACGTTTTGGTCGTGTGGCATAAAGCATGTTTGACCAAAAATATCGTAAAGTTTTAGGCTGTTAATCTTTGTGCCTATTGCACCAACCGTGCAGTCTGCTTTAATTAATGCTTTGATAATTTTATTATCGCTTTGGGTTATGAACGTGTTTAACTTAACGTCTGAAATCTTAAACCTCGCAAAATCGCCAATCTTAATTTCCCCAGATGGAATACCGGTTGCATCAACTAAAATTTTATATAGATTTGGGTTATCGCTAACAGGCAAAATCGTGCTTAAATTTACCAAATCAACGTCAAATTTTTCAAGGCTGTTAATGTTGAGGCTTAATGCTTTTTCCTCAATCTCATCTTCATCATCTGGGTCCTCAATAGTTATCCCCGCCGCTTGCAATAAGATTTTGTATAATTGAACGTTGCCGTCTTCCCCGCCTTCAAAAGGCAACACGTCGGTAAGGCAAACGTATGTAAAAATATTTGAAGTAATATGTGATATAGTCAAATCTTCTTTTTTTAACTCGGGTTCACCTTGCGTTCTTGATGCATTTGCCGCTTTTAAAAGTATATCAAGCGTAGGATTATCAAGTTGCAACGTGCTTAATGGAACTTTGGTAAAGTATAAACCACCTTGCAAATTCCCAACCGTTAATTCTTGCCAACTGCTTGGGGCATCTGTCACCGCTGAATACAAAACGTCATAGAGCATTTTGTTAGCGTTGTAATGCTCTAATACAGTTTGGTTTTTTTGACACAAAATATCAACAAGTTTAACGTTGTCAAACGTTAAGCCGTTTTGCAAGTGCTGAATTGTTAGTTTTTCATAGTTTTGTTCGCCTGCACCTAACTTAACTGCCGAGCACAATATATCGTAAAGAGTTTTGTTGTTTTCATAATGTTGTTCAGGCGTTTCGCTTTCGCCTTTTAAGAAATCTACCAAGTATAAGTTGCTTGTGCTAATTTCATTATTCATCAAATGCCCAAATGATAAATTGTCTTTGTTTATCTCTTCACCATTGTTTGGAACTATAATCGAGCATAATAATGAGATGATTTCTTCTTCAATATCAAAATCACTTATAAGCAATCTTCCAAAGTCCATACTATTGCCTAAATGCTTTAAGTTTAGGGTGGCTTCGGTTATTTCTTCACCCTCTGCAGGAACTATAATCGAGCATAATAATGAAAGAATATCGCCTGCAAGGTTAAAATCTTTTAAGAGTATTTCTTCTTCACTAAAGTTATTAAGGTCGTTCATAGTTTTACCATCTAAAATCTTGTTTAACACACTATCAGATGGTAAAGCCCCGCCCATAAGGGATATAAGCCCGCTTACCTCAACCCTTCCAAAACTATCGGCCAAAACGTTTGTTAGTTCAAGCACTGGTATTTGCGACAAGTTTGGATAATATAACTTGCTTGATTGCAACGATTGCTCTACCCTTTTACCACTATTATCAAACGCCCTTGCATAATTTGTTTCAGAAACTTCGTAGTAATATAAATGCGGATTATACTTAAACTTACCTTCTTCACTTACGATAACGTTTTCCCCGTCAACTTCTGGCTCAACTTCAACTTCTTCCCAAGTTGTAAAAATAGTAAGCCCGCCTATATTATCTAAAAATTGAACTGCCCCAACGCTTTCAAGGGTTGCAGTCACTTCAAAACAAGAGGCAAATTCATCAGCGAATTTGTTGTCAAACTTTAAGTTTGAAAGTTTTTCCGTGTTGATATTAACAAACTTTTTAACGTCTTCACTTTCTGCCAAATCTTTAATAGAATTTGTGATAATAGGAAAGTCGGACATATCGTAAGTGTTATAAGCCAACAAAGCATCAATTATGCTTTTTGAACTTATATCCTCACTAAAAATCTCGCCCGTATTACCGCCTGTAAAGGTGCTAATAGGCACAAATTTAAAGCCCACAAAAAGTGCTGAAACCAAAATTACCAAACACGAAACTACGCCCGTTAGCCAGATAAAAAAGTTCTTTAACGGCCTAAACCTATAAGACCTTAATGCGTCCTTTTGGCGTTGCTCTTTTCTTATTTGCTTTTTCTCGGCTTTTGTAAACCTTCTTTTTGCCATTTTTTGCTCCTATAATGATGCTTTTTTCATTATTTTCTTTCTTGCTTGACTTATCAAAAGTTCCTTTTTGTTCTTGTCAGGGTGCAACACTGCATAGTCAAACAACCATTTTAATTGCTTACTTATCTCGCTGTCCTTATAGCCCAAATCTATCAAGTCTTGGGCGGTTATTTTCAAGTCTTTTATTGAAAACGGCGTTCCATCTTTTTTCATTTCGTTATAAAGTTTTTTCCACTTTACAAGGGTTGGGGCTGTGCTTTCTATTTCTAGACTTGCTCTAAAATCGGCTTGTTTTACCATAAGTAAATCGTTTAGGTTTTTATTGTTTTTAACCAAAAACATTCGCACCTTGTTCTCTTTCATTGAACAATCCAAATCGACCATATGTTCTCTTACTAAAAACTTGACTTGAGCAATAGTTTTATTGTCTGCTTTTAAGCGTTTTAACACTTTTTCGGCTATTCTTTCACCCTCATCAAAATGATGATAATAATATCCGTCTCTTATAAAACAGAAAGGCTTTCCTATATCGTGAAAAAGTGCACCAAGCCTTATTTTTGTTGGCGAATATAAAACAGTTCTTATACTATGCTCTAAAACGTCATACTTGTGAAAGTCCGCTCTTTGCACCATTCCACGCCCTTCGGTTAGTTCAGGAATAATTCTGTCCAAAACTCTTGTCCTATCCAAAATCTTTAATGCGGTGTAATGCCCTATTTTATCCGAAAATGCATACTTGCAATCGGAAACTAAAATCATTTTTAATTCGCTAAATATGCGTTCAGGCGTAATGTCTAAAATATTGTCAGCATATTTTTTTGCCGCTTGCATTACCGCTTGCGTAGGCTTAAAGTTAAGTTCGCCCGCAAACCTCGCTAAACGCATCAACCTTAACCCATCAACGCTGAACACTTTATCAGGGTCACAAACAGTATCAAGCGTTTTGTTCTCAATATCGCTAACCCCACCTAAAATATCTATTATTTTTGCATTAACTATATCATAATAAATAGCATTACACTTAAAATCACGGCGTACGGCATCTTCAGCAATATCTTCGGTAAATTCCGTGCTTTCTGGAACGTGGTTTCCATCAACGTACTTTTCACGGCGAAACGCAGTATATTCGTAATTATACTCATCAACCTTAAACATAACCGTTCCCGTTCTTGGATAAACAGCCGTTTTTTCTATACCTAATTTATTTAAAACACTTAAAAACTCGTCGGCAGGGATTGCACCGGCAAGGTCAATATCGTTTGAAAGTGAACGGTCAATCAAAAAGTTTCTGACTGCACCACCAACGATATAAAGTGGTTTTGGCATATTTTTTGCCAATTCTATTAATGGCTTTGGTAATAATTCATACATAATATAATTATTATATCATAAAAACTTGAATTTTTTACAATTTTATAGTAAAATTTATAATGTAATTTAAAAATAAGGATAAAATATGTTAGATTTTATTATCAATCCTATTGCTGGTGGAAAACAGGGCAAAAAAACACGAAAGGTTGTTTCGGTTTTAGAGCAAATCCTTAAAAGCAAAAACGTTGAATACCGTTTTCACTTAACCAGACAAAAGGGACACGCAAAAGAACTTACTAAAACCTTGATAAGCTGTGGTGCAACCGATATAATTGTTGTCGGTGGCGATGGAACTTTGCACGAGGTCGTAAATGGCTTTTCAGACTTTGAAAGGGTCAATTTAGGCTTAATTCCTTGTGGGACGGGCAATGACTTCGCTAGTGCCGTTAATATCCCCCTAGACCCCGAAAAAGCACTTAATATCGTTTTGGAACAACAACCGAAATACGTTGACTTTATGCAACTTGGCCAAATCAGGGGTATTAACATTATTGGAACGGGTATTGACGTTGACGTTCTTAAAAGATATAACAAACTTAAAAAGAAAACCAAGTTTAATTATACGGGTTGTTTAATTAAAACTTTATTTAATTTTAAATACACCAATTTTACAGCACGAATTGATGAAAATACAAAAGATTACCGCTCGTTTATCGCTTGCATTGCAAACGGAAACGTTTATGGTGGCGGAATACCTATTTGCCCACCAGCAAGCCCAACAGATAATAAACTCAATTTTGTTGCCGTTAAGTCTATGGCTAAAATAAAAATTATCGGGGCTTTTCTTAAACTTAAAAAGGGAAAGGTTTTATCTCTTAAACAAGCCGAACATTTTGAGTGCCAAAGCGTCAATATTAAAACTGACGAACCTTGCACAATAAACGTGGACGGGGAACTTTACGAAGATATGCCGTTTGACGTCAAAATAGTTTCAAACACATTAAAAATGTATAGATTTTAATTTAATAAAAAAAACAAAAAGAACATTGAAAAATTCAATGTTCTTTTATTTTTGTTTATTTATGCATTTGGTTTATTATAATGCATTTTTCCAAGTGACTACACCGTTGTTTACGTTCCAGTATGCACTGTCGAATGGAACTGTTTGTTGTTTAACGTAAGTTGCCATTTCTGTTGTGTTTGCAACGTCATAGAAGCCTTCTTGATTAATAAATCTAACTTCTAACACTTCGTTTGCAGCCTTGCTGTTAAGTAAAGTGTTCATTCTTGCTGCACCGTGACGATATAATTTACCACGATAGATGATTTCACCTAAAGTATAAGTGTTATCATTGTTGAATGCAAACTTGCTTCCAGCAATTTCGCTCATCTTATATGTCTTTGGAGCAACGTAATCTTCACCTGAAACTCTCCAGTTTACTTCTGCATCTTGACCATTAGTTAATTTTGGTGTTTCATTTACGAAAACGGTTGCCGAACTTGTTGCACCTAATTGTGCACCATAGTATCCAGTAGAACCTTTTGCATAATATTCACCTAAATAGTCATAGCCAACGTAAAGTGGTGACGTGCCGAGTGCATAAACGTTTACACCCGTTGTACCTGTGAAGGCACTTGCTTGTGATTTATCTTGCATTTTAGCGTATTTGCTTGCAAGTGGTGCAGCCATACTGTTGTTTTGGTCTGCTACGTTATATAAATTATAAACAGCTTTTCCTTCTGTATCAATCATACTTGGGAAAAGTTTTTTAACGTCATTTAACGAAATATTATCGATAAAGAATTCACCTTTTTCATTTGTAAATTGTGCTGAAGAGTATGTTGAACGAACGTTAGTTCCATCAAAATACAAATCAGTATATGCTCTAAAAGTGAATACACCAGAAGTTGTCACACCTTGACCAACACCAGTACCTGCATTGCCAGTTTTATAGTCTGGTAATGTACCCGTCATAACGGTATCATTAATAATATCAACTTTTGCAACAAAGTTCTTAAAGTCACAATCTTGAACGTTCATAAGAAGAGCCTTGTTAAGGTCAGCATTGTTGTTTGTTGCCTTGGTCACTTCTGCATAAATGTTTTCAAAAGTGGTTGCCCTTGCATGTGAAGTGATACCACCACCATTTAAGCCCGCTTGTAAGCCATAGAACGCAACGTTTTTAATTGTTGCACCAAAAGCAGTTGGAACAACGCCGTTTACCGCCCTTGTTTTCATATCAATGCAATATCCTCTGCCATCTAACGTGCCGTTAAAGCCTGCCCAAGCGATAGGTCCAACCATACCAAGTCTTGCTCTATCGTTATCTGCACCAGTAGCATTAGTAACGTTACCTGCACCACTGTTTAATGCAACACCAGTATCAACGATATAATCGTGAGATGATGGGATAATTAAGTTGCTTGCTAAAACGTATAAGCCTTCATAACTTGTGTTTAATGAACGATAAACTTGGCTTCTATCCGTCAAAGAATCACTTAATTTTGAACCTTGCAAGAATTTAACAGAAGTGTTTTTAACTTCAAAGATAGACTGATAGCTACGTGCACTTACTTTATTAGTAGATGTGTTTACAGTGACTTTTGCTGTTGCCAAATAGTCAGGAATATCTGAATATCCTGTTGGATATTCTAAAGCACCTGTTGTAGCATTTACGCCAATCTTTGACGCATCAACGTCAGCAAATCTTGTGATAACACGTTCTGCAACGGCAACTTTATACTTATTAACAGTGCCATCTTGTTTATAAACAACTAAATTAGTTTCACCATACATTGGTAAATTTTCTAACATATCGTCGTCAATTTCAAGAGTGTTAATAGAAGTTTGTTTTTTACCATATAAGTAAACTGTATCGCCAGCAGAAGCCGCATTGATTGGCAACAATGTGCCACCAACAGTGCTAGAACTCATCAATCTGCCGGTATCTCTACAAATATAGTGGTCGCCTGGCATAGTGTTTACTTCGCCAACGTAAGTTTCAACAACTTTTTCTGGAATGTTTGTAATTTCAGCATCTTGTTCTTTAATGAAAGTTTCTGATAAAATTTGTTTTGGAGTGCAACTCTTTTGATTGTCAATAATAGCAACAGGGTTGCCATCAATTGAATAGAAAGGAATTGCAGTCAATTCAATATTAACAGCCTCTTTAAGGTTAATTTGTGCTTGTGTTAATTTTTCTTGGTTATAAACTATACCAGCGGTATAAATATATTGTTCGCTATCACCAAAATTGATGTGTTGAACAGCACCTGAATAACGGGTACCAACGTTTGAAATTGATGCAAAATCTGCAGAAATTGCACTTGCATAGTCAGTCACACTACCCATGCTTGCAGTTGGACCGATAAGCATACCAAACTTAACCTTGCTTTGACCGTTATTAGTGATTACGTTGTAATCTGACAAGTTAATTTTAGCCTTGAACATAATAGCAAATTCAGATATTTCGTTATTGCTATCAACTTCGTTTGAGACTTGAATATAAGCAGATTGTACAGTTATTGAACTTGCAGCATTCGAAATCTCAACAGCATTTGCTGGTTTTGAAGAAACTGGAACTAACATCATGCAAAGGCTTAAAACTAAAATAGCAGTCAACGTATAGATTGTTTTTATTTTATTACTTAATTTTTTCATATTATTACCTCTAAAAACCTATCTACACTCTCCTTTACCCTTAAAGTCGGGTAAAGGAAAGAGAGATTTTTGTTTTAAGTCTATTATAGCCATACGTCTGAACCTGTTGAAATGCCAGGTTTCTTTTCCCAAATAGCAACAAATTCCATAGCCTTACCGTCGTAAGAAGGTGTCGCTATATAGTCGCCTTGTGCGTTTGCCTTGATAATTTCACCAGTTTGATAATCTTTCCAACCAACAAACTTATAACCGAAACAATCCAATTTAGGAAGTTTTACAGTTGAACCTATTGCTGGGGTAAGTGGGTTTCCATCAAATCCGCTAACCATGTTGCCTTGAACTGTGCCAACGTTGAGATAGATTTGACCTGGGTCTGCATTTAACTTTGTTGGACCCCATACAAGGAAACCATCAACCAATGACCAGTGTTCATCTGAAATAAAGCTTGCAAATAGTTTTGAAGTTTGAGAATCAGCTTTTGCTGAATCATAATTTACAAATGCTTTAACACCTGATAAACTGTGAAGTTTGCCAACGTCTAAAATAGCCGAACTTGTTACTTCTGAACCTGGGAATGATTCTTGATAGGTTGAAGTAATGGTTTTCTTCATATCTTCAAATGCATAGTTGTTCCAAATGAAATCTAAAGCATCTTTTCTATTATTAGGGTCATTGTAAACGTTTTCTGCAATAGCAAGTTGACCCCAAGTTGATGTATGAGTGCTTATACCTGCTGGTAATTCAGAAAGGATAAAGCAGTTTTCAAAGAGTGGTGTTGCTGCACTTAAAGTTCCTATTTCAATTGCAAGGAATGCACCTTGTAAAAGTTCTTGGTCTTTAGCAATTGCTTGTGCATCTATAAAGATGTTTTTGAAGAAACCGCCGCTAACAACAAATTTTGAAATAACGTTTGAACCACCAGCGATTTTTGCCATGCTTGCAACTTTGATATAAACGTTTTCAAAGTCAGTAAACATAACGTTTTCAGCAAATAAGCCACCGCCGTTAATGTTAACGTTTTCAAAAGCAACGTTTTTAATAGTTGCGTGATAGGTAACGCACATTAAACCAAATTCGCCTGTTGTAAGGTTTTTGATTGAGTGACCTTTACCATCGAACGTGCCGGTGAAACCTTTGATTTCATCTTCATAGTTCTTGCTAACTGTTGGTTTATACAATGAGTCTGGATTGTCATAGAAGTGATTTCTTAAAATCAAATTATTTGCATCTAAATCTCTTGCAAGTTCAACATAGCAATCAAGTTGTCTATTATCTTCGCCTCTAACGAATACGTCAAAGTCTGCTAATGAATAGATATATACACCATAAACAACTAAATCTACGTTATAGATTTCAGTTGCAGAACCAACACTTACAGTCACGTTATATGTTTGACTATCTGTGCCAGTGATGCCTAAAACTTTGTTATCAACAACTTGTAATGGCTTACCGTCAACAGTTGCGTCAACAATATCTTTTTCAGTTGCTTCGCCATAAATAAATTGAGCAAGCGTTAATTCAGTATAAGATTTAGTTTCATCACGGAGAGTTCCTTTATATGATGAGAAGAAGTTTGCAACTTTGTTAAGTTTTGCTTGTGGTCTTAAAACGTTAATGACGTATTGTTTAACGTATTTGTCTTGACCTTCGCCAACTTCAATATCAACGGTTGTAGAACCAAATGCTTTACCAACAATCTTACCACTTTGATATACTGCAATATCTGTGTTAGCAACAGTAATGTCTGCTATTGTTGATGGTTGTTCTACACCATTAATCTTAACAGTAGGAACAAAACTTACTTGGTTTTGATAATTTTGACCGTTAAATTGTGCAAGAGTGTACAATTCAACGAAGTCAGTTTGGATGTTTTCAACTTCAATTTTAACGTCGTCAACAACCTTAATTGTCACAACAGTTTTGATTGATGGATAACTTTCATTATCAAACGCTCTCCAACTACCCTTAATGGTAATTTCAGTTTGACCACTTGCTAATGCTTGAGCCGTTCCGTCTGCACTGATTTCAACAACGTTTGGATTTGACATTTCATAAGTAAACGTTCCATCTTCGTAAATTCTATTGCGATATTTAATCTTTGGTTCGAACTTATAAGTATCATCTTTAACAATGTTGAACATTGAGTTTTCAACAAAGCTTGTTGATATTGTAGGAAGTTCGCCATAGACATAGTCAACTGTGACAGGACATTCTGCCGTAAGATTACCATAACTTGCGATAATCTTTGTTGTTCCTTCATCAATCGCTTCAACCTTACCATTACTGCTTACTGTTGCGACGCTTGGGTCAGCACTTGTATAAATCAACGTTTGACCTTCGCCATCAAGTGAACCTAATACAACAAGTGTACTTATGTCACCAACAGACATCGCTAAATTCTTTTGGTTGAAATAAATTGATTTTTCTTCAGGTGGTCTTGGAGAAACATCCAAGTCACCTGAATCATTCTTTTTACATGCAACGCCGAAGAGCATTATTAACGCCAAGACTATTGCGAAACTTGATTTAATTATTCTCTTAAAATTTTTCATAATTTACCTCGCTTTCTCCTAGCTATTAACCAGCCCACTTAATCATTTCTTCTTTGGTTATAATGCTTGCCTTGAACCTATCAACAACTCTTAATGCTCTGTCAATAAATTCTGTTCTCTCTTCTAACGTATAAGGTTGTGCAGATTTGTGATAATTATATACCAAATATACAAATTGTAAATATTCGATATCAACTCTATCAAGGTATGTTTGGTAAATATCCATATCAACCGCTTTATATGGTTCAATATCTCTTATTGCTTGGTCGATTTGAGCCATCCAACCCTTAATTGTATCATATGGGAAGTCGGTTGCTGTCCAACCAGTATAACCAACACCCAAGATTGAGTTATTCTTTTTAATGTAGTATTGTTCTTGTTGGTGCATAAAGAAGGTTCTTTGGTTATAGTAAAGTGCCTTCATTGTATCAGCTGCTGGGCCATAATATGCATCAAAGAATTTATCAATTAATTCTTCAGCATCATAAACTGAATTCCAGCATTGTTGACCGATTATATAATAGGTCAAGTTGAACCATGATGATACAACTTCTTTACCAGAAGCAACCTCGGTTGTTCTCCACTTAACGTTAAGTGCAGCCATGTGTTGTGCTTTTTCAGAACTAAAACCATTTAAGCAGTCCATAAATACGCCACTTGCTTGATAGTTGTTAGCATAGTCCCAAATACCAAAGTTCGTAAGTATATCACCCCACGCTTGAACACTTGCTACAAGATTCATCGTTCTTTCATCATACAATTCATAACGTCCAAATGGATATGCAGTAGTTGTATAATAAATGTTCTCGTGAATTTCTAAACCATTAAGTGTGACATATTTACCTAATTCTTCATTATATTCAGCAGGAGCAAACTTTGTTCTATCGTATGCTGAAAGCATGATTTTGAAGTTTGGTCTTACCCAATCGTCATTGCTATCATCACCATCGTTAAGCGACTTTTCCATTTCTTCTTTAATCATATCGCACATATCGTTAACGAATAAAATATTTGCACCTGCATATGTACCATTGAATTCAGCCATAGACGCTTGGCAATGTTCACATTCACAGTATCCGCCACCGTCTTGGTTGTTAAATGGATAATATTCTGCACCTGGATATTTAGAAACAGGGTTCTTTTTCATAAGTGAAATAAAATAGTTAGCACCAAATCTTTGCATATTAACTATTTCTTCTTTGTCACCGTGGCAGGTAAAGCAAAGTTGCTTATTACCACCAGCATACCACTTATCGTGTTTAATTTCAATGTTTTCATTGCCTGGAGCCTTTTTGTTTGGTTCAGAGTAAACAACCATTGTTGCGTGGTTCGAACCAGAAGTTTGTGTACCAAACTTACCAGAAACAAGGTTCAACAAATAGTGGTTTGTTTGCCCGTAGAATTTTAAACGCTCTTTTGACATAGAAATTTCTTTTGCAATGTCATCACGAGTAATTCCATCTTGTTTCAACGCCATATAGTCTGCTTCTACAGGTGTGGTATATGATTGAGTTGGGCCATAAGTTGCCGTATTATACTCGATATCTGGCAAATCTACAACGTCAAAATCAATAAGTTTTAGATTTTTGACATTTGTATCAATTACTAAACAGTTCTTTGTGAATTGTTCGTAATTGAAAGCAAGATTAAAGAAAGTATAAACTGCATTTAGGATACCATTATCAACACCACCGATGAGGAAGATTGATTTTCCAACAGTTTTTATTCTAACACCGTTTTTAGCCAACTGGTCAGCATCGTATTCAACGTTTGCAAATTCTGGGTCCAATAATTTTGTTTGGCCGATAGAAATATATTTATCTGTAGGCTTAAATTCAGTAATAGCACTATCAAACACAAGAGAAACAGGAACGTTTCCAATTGCCCTCTTAAGCAAAACAGTAAATTCAGAATAAGCTTTTGTTTCAATCGCCGTTTGAATCGCTGGAAGAACGATTTGATATTCAAAACTGCCGTTTTTAACGATATAATCTTCAGTTTCAACAGGATTTGCAATTAATTGATGCACACCATCAGTAAAATAAATTCTATCTGCAACAGTCAAACCACCAGTTTCTTCATCATCCGCAAGAACTATGCTTGTAGCTGAAAAACTGAACAATGAAATAAACGCCAATGATAAAGAAATAAATAAATTAAACAATTTTTTCATATTTTATTTCCTCCTTACGCTGAAACAATTACGTCAAACGACTTAATTGTGACATTGCCTGCTAGGTCTTGACATACAACAGAAACTTCAAATTGACCAACCGTATCAAACTTGATTGACTTGGTGTTGATTGGGCGAATAATAGAATTCTTGCAATCTCTTACCATAAGCGTTGAGGTTAAACGTTCAGTTTCTGTAATGTTGTCTGAAAGTGTGTAGTTGAGTTTAATTGTTGTTCCAACTTTAATTTTAACAACAACGTCTTCTTTAATTTGACCCTTAAATTGAATTGTTGGAGCATCTTTATCAATAGCATTAACAATCATATAGTTCTTAATTCTATTGCCAAATGCATCGTATGCTTCATAGTTATAACGATATTCGCCAAGGTCGCCTATCACAACTTGATAGTCTTGTCTTGAACTATTCTCATAACCATCTAATAAAACTCCATCAATAGATGTTTGGGTTGTTTTTCTTTCATAAATAAAGCTTGTTAAAACAGTGTCATATTGTACGCCTGATAAAACGTCTGCAAACATAACTGCTGGCAAGGTCACAACGTCACCAATACCATAAATACCCATCAAGAGAGGCGAAATGATTGTTGGTGCTTTACTATCTTCTAACTCTGTTTTCATTCTTTGGCCGTTAATGTCCTTAATAAGAACACCAGCCTCACCTGTAATACCTTCAATCACGATATCCAAATATACAAATGGAGATGAGAAAGAAATTTCAGGGATATATGTTGTTTTTTCTGGAGCACCAGAGAATGATAATACGCCAGATTTTGCATTATACTTAACACTCTTTGCTGATGCACTTGCAAAAGCACCAGTCAACTTAACTTCTTCACCATTGATTGAGAAGTATGGTGCACCTGCTTTCTTATAAAGAGCAAGTTTGAATACGTTTTCTGTTTGGTATGGGTCAGTAAAGATAAAGCTGATTTGTTCAAAGTTTGCATAAGAATCTTTAATCGTGTACTCAAGGCTGAAATCAACCATACTTAACATATTGATAAATTTAAGAGTATTTGATTTTGCGTTATTTCTTGAAATATAAACTAAATCTGAACTGTCTTGTACTGCAAAAGCACCGTCTTCATAGTAGAAGTATTTTCCACCGTCAAGGTATGCTTCTTCATCTGGGTCGCCAGTTTCCGCATAGTTCAATGCAGCAGCAAAGTTAACGTCTCTAATGATAGCAACGTCACTTAAAACGCTATATCCGTTATATGTAGCCTTTAATTGTGCAGTGTTTGAACCAGTGATTTTAACATTGTTAATATCAGCGATTGGCGTGAAAGCACCACCGTCAAATGAAATTGAAAGGTCTGCTTTATCCTCTGCAACTTCAGGCATACCGTTGACATATTGGATTGCATCAACAGTTTGGAAAGAATATGTTGCATCCTTAATCAAGTATCTTTCAATGAAAGGTTTTTGTGCAAATGAAATTACGTCACTTGGTACAGTTGTGAAATTATATTCGATAACACGTGACGTTGCGTTGTCAGAGCAAGTGAAACGAACAGTGTATGTTCCTTGATATGTCGTTGTAAAATAATGGTCATTTGCCCAGAATTCATCGATTTCTTGACCGTTTTTAAGGTCTGCATAAACAAATGATTCTCTATCAGAAATAAATTCTATTTTTACCTTTAAGTCTTCATAATTGTTTAAGGTTGAAACCTTTTCGCCAAGTGGAAGTAGCGTTTCAGTCATAATCTTTGTTCCGTTTGGAACTCTTTGGCTATCATCAAAGATAATGTTATCTTTGTTAGCAAGAGCATAAACCTTAAACACTTCTTCACTAACGTTGCCGTAAGAATCACGTGCCGTGTAAACAATATAGTAAACGTCTTCCTTTTCAATAGCAAACTTGCCGTTTACAACTTTAACAGCTGAAACGTTGTTTGTTGTGTAGCCACGGTAAACGTTAACGCTAACGTCGCCACTCATATTGACGTCGGTTGCCGTTGCACTTGGGATAGTGAAAGTTTGGCCTACACCTGCTTTTGCGTAAACACCGTTGTTTACGGTTGGGTTTGCGTCAACTTTGATAACAGGTGCTTTTGTATCAGAATAAACGTTGCCAGATTCAGTGATGATTTCTCTAGCGTTTTTATTACCGATACTATAAATATCCATTCTTGCTGCTTCGTTAATGTATGCATCTGCAAAATGAACTGAAACGTAAACTTCACCTGTGGTAAAACCAGAGAAACTTGCACCACCAGTGATTGCTGGGTCTTTCAAGTCCATAATAATATTGTGGTCGATATTCTTGGTGTCAGTATAAACTGTTGTACCACCTCTAATATCTGCATTTCTTTCAGCACCCCAATATAAAATGCCCTTTTCATTATCGTATCTTAAATGGATTTTTGCATTATAGCCCTTGATATTAGACTTAACACCACAACTAGAGCCATATGAGTTTTCCCATACGATTGACCTTTTTGAGCCATAGTAAACTTCACGAACAGTTGCGCTTGCTGCTCTTGAATTACCAACAGAAAGTGCTTTTGATGACATGTCGTTAGTAGATGCCCTTGCATAAAGAGAATCAGTATGCATTAACAATACTTGAACGTATTTATTTGGGTCATAAGCGTCAGTAAGCGTTATGTATGCGTGTTGCACGATGTTTTTATATGCTCCGTCTAATCCCGCTTCTGGTAAACTATAATGGAGACCATCTTTACCATAGTAGTGAACAGCCATTAATGAGAAAGACATAATGTTAGAAAGTCCGTCTTCACTCGTTTCATTTAAGTTGATAGGTTCAGCATAACTAAACTTAACACCTTGTTTCATTTTAACGATAAGGCCATCACCATAAGTTGACCTGCCATAACCTTTGGTACCTTTTGTTGGGTCATTTTTATAACCATAGATACCTCTTGCAACGGTCACGTCAGAATCTGTATTAAGGTAATAATCCCCTTCAGTCGCTGGGTTATCCATTGCTTCTTGGACGTATTCTTTAATAACGTTTCCTTCTGAATTGTCAGAAAGACTATAAAGTTTATCTGTGACAAAGAATTTGTCATAAACAGTTAAACTGCCGGTAAAATACTTGATAGTATATTCACCAACAACGTCAAGAACAAGCGGAGTTTCGTTAACAGCATACGCAGTGCCGTTTGGATAAACGACAACACCATTAGAGGCAACTGCACCATCAACATCAACTGATAATGGGAAAGTTTTCTTTTGGTTGACCGCATATGAAGTGTCTTGCAAAATATCTTCTTTTTCAACAATGTCTGCACTAACAATTAGTTTAGACGTGTTGTTGTAAAAGAAAAGAGACATTGCTATTGACACTGTAAGTAAAATTCCGAGAACTGCAAGTGCAATTCTTTTTAATTTTAAATTCATCTAATTATCTCCTTTATTCGTCTAAAAGAAGGTCGCCCTATACATTATATATATTATAGGGTGGCCTTCTTTATAAGTTGCCAAAAAATATTAACCTTTGATGCCACCTACTGACAAGTTGCCCATTAACTTCTTTCTGAATGCTACGAAGAAGATAAATGCTGGGATTGCCAAGTACATAGATGATGCAACGGCGATTGGGCCGTATGCATATTGGCCTTTTTTCCTCTTAAATTCAAACAAGCCGTATGCGATGGTTGGGAATGATGGTAAGTACATAAGTGGTGTACTATAATCGTTCCAGCCTTGTACAATCGAAACAACGTATGATGCTGAAACAACTGTTCCTGCAAGTGGAAGTGCGATTGTAAACAATATTCTTAATTGTGATGCACCGTCAATTTCTGCTGCTTCCATATATGAATCTGGTAAGCCTTGGAAATATGCAAACAAAATCAAGAAGAACATTGATAAGCCGTTTGAATGGTGGAATATATAACCAAACATATCATCATAGAATCCGAATGCCCTTTGCATTGCAAGCATTGATGAACCACCACCGATGATAGGACAAGAGATTCTAAAGATAACTATACCATAGATAAAGCCTGCGAACTTATATTTGTATTTAGCACAAACATAACCAAGAACTGCTGCCCAGAAAGTTGGGAGAAGTGCTGATGCAAGCGTTGTCCAAATAGTGTTCCATAAGAACAACAAGATTAGGCTATAGCCTGGTATTTGCAATTGAATCGAGTTAAAACCACCAGTTGCTTCAACCTTTGTGAAAAGACCTGTATAGTAAGAAGTTGTGATGGTGTAATCGAGTTTTTCTAAAACTATTATGTAGTTTGCAAAGATACTCTTTAAGTAGGTTCCATCTTGCATTTGATATCTATAGTCAGGCAAGTTGAACATTTCAAAATCTGGAAGACCAACAGGGTCTTTAGAGAATTGGAACATACTTTTCATAGAGTTCAATAATCCGAAGTATAATGGATAGAACAATACGAATGAATATGCAAGCAATACAATACCACATATAATTGCATAAGGGGTTATTCTAACTTTTTTCTTTAACATTCTTTTAGTAATTTTAAGTTCTGTAGCCATTTTTTATAACCCCCTTTTTAGTTTTCACTTGGACCATACTTTTCAAGCAATCTACGAGCAGTTAACGTTAATGGAACAACAATTAACGTGAACATTAAGCCCATTGATGAAAGTTGTGGATAGCTCATTGATACAAAGTGTTCATTTGGTTTAATAATATCTGACTTGATTTGGTTAATATACATAAAATAACCAATTGTTAAGAAACCTTCGTCCGCAGCAGTTTCACCATAGAACGTAAACAAGTGTGCTGATTGACCAAAGATTCCGGCAAGTGACATTACCAAGAACGTGACAATGGTTGGGAATATCATAGGAATTGTGACAAACCAGAATTCCTTAATAGTTGACGCACCGTCAAGTTCACAAGATTCAGGTATTGAAGTATCAATACCACACATTGCACTGGTGTACATAACAACGTTCAAACCAAAGCCCATTATGAAGTTATACAATACCAAGTGAATAAAGCCCATTTGAATATGGAAGATTTCACTGAAAATAAGGTTAAACATCATAGTCATAACGATACTTGATACGATGTTTGGTAAGTATAACACAACTCTGAACAAGCCTGCTAGTGGATAGTTCTTATATACATAGAAAGCGAATAAGATACCACATGGTAAGAACAACATTGTCATACCAAAGAACGCAAAGGTTTGTGGGAACATGTTTTTAATCGCTTTAACCATGTTTGCATAAACGAGCGGGTTATAGTGGTTTTCAGGATGGAAGAGAACGTCGAACACGTGTCTGAAGTTATCAAATCCAACCCATTTTTCAACAATACCGATGCCATTTGTAGCCACTTCGTATGACTTAAATGACATCATTATCATTTCAAAGTTAACATAAACGTAGAACAATGCAAAGTGGAAAAGTGGGAATGCCACCGCACAAGCAAAGAATATCTTACGTTTTGTTTCTCTCTTCAAAACCTTGTCTTGTTTTGAAGAGAGATTGATTTCAACATTTACATTAGAGTCCATTAGTCTTCTCCTTACTGAACTACGCCATCCCATGGGTTTACATAAACGATTGGGTTTCCGCTTCCATCTTTCAAGTAATCAATAGTATCTTTATTTGCACTACCAAAATATTTTCCTTTCCATACGCTTGGTGTCCACATTAATTCAAGGAAACATTCAGCCGCAGTTTTTTCATTTACCCACAAGTTGTATGCATATTTTGAGAAGTATTGGCCACCTTCACCAAGCTTAAATTCGCTTCTGCAACCTAATGAGAAGGTGTCGTTATCAGCAGCCATAGGAAGAACGTATGATTGATCCTTAAGGTCGTTTAAGTGTCTATAGAAACCAGCCCATTCTGTCTTATCTGCTTCTTCAAGAACGAAGTTCATGTTTCTACCCATACCTTGAGAAATGGTTGTTGCAGTAAGTTCGTCTTCACTATACCAGAAGTTAATAAAGTCTTTAAGAGCTTCTAAAACAGCACCGTCTTTATTCTTTGAAATTGCAACTTTGTTGAATACGATTTGGTTAAGTTTAGATTGAGCAATAACGTTCCTTTCACCCTTAAGGCTTTCAGTAATTCCGTTAACTGTTCCTGTTTTTGTTTCACCTGTGACAGAGTTTGCAATGTTTACAGGATAGCTATACCATCTAACACCACGGTCTTCCACTTCATCATTATATAAATAGAAGTTTGGCAATGGTCCACGGATTGTTGCTTCGTTATACCAGTAAGATGATTCTGATAAGAACGCAATTCTATCACCTGTGCCACCAGTCGATGGGTCATTATAATCAGAGAATACAAAGTTGTTTTCTGATTCAATGTGGTTAATCTTACCTGAAACAGGGTCAGAACCATCAGCAAACCAGTCGTTCTTTAAGAAAATTTCATAAAGAGCCATTGCATAGTATCTTTCAACTGACCATTGTGTATAGAAACCAGTTTCTTCAGTGATTGTTAACATCTCGGTTTTTGGTTGTCTTATATAATTAATGTTTGCAGCCAAATTCATTCTTGGGTCTTCTGGGTCATTGTTTTGGTGACCAGTAAAGCCAACAACTGCTTCAACTTGACCTTCAAAATTTCTGATGACATCAGCATTGTCACCTAAAAGTGAAACAACTAAACCGTGTAAGAACGTATCGCCATAGTCTTTAATCAATTCACCTTGGATTTGAAGAGGTGAAACGTCATACTCGTCGTTCATATACCAGCAAAGAGCAATGAGTTCAAGCAATGATGATGGAAGACCGTCATCAAGAGTTCCTCTTACACCGTCTGGACCAACTGACCTGTGATTTTCCCAATTAGTATCTTTCTTAACGTTAACTAATTGATAAACCATATTGGTATAGCCTTGTGCTTGTTGCGTTTCATCAGCAAGAAGCAATGGGCATTCAAGTTCAACAGTGCTTATATTCTTACCTTCTTGTTCTTCCAAAGTGTCTAAATCGTGATAAGCAAAGTAGAAACCATATCTATCAAACAAGTCTTTGTCGTATGATGCACCTGCAAACACTTCGTACGTTGGAAGACCGTAAATTTCGCCGTCGTTTGCAACGTAGTTTGACCTATTAGTATCTTTAATCAAGTCATAAACCGATTCGATTTCAGAGTTGATGCCAGTGTATTCATAAGGGCTTTTCTCATAAATATTCAAACCATATTCGCCTTCTTCATCCGCGGTAAGGTTTAACAAGGTGCCATAGTTTGCTTCTTCTTTTACAAGACCACCACCAAAGACGATGTGGTTTGCAGAGTTTCCGAAGTCCTTAACGGCTTCAAGCTTACCAGTTTCGTTAACTTGAAGGAATACGCCGGTATATTTACCATCAGCATATTGCTTTTCTTCAAATTCTGCTTCGAATCTTGCTTTAGTTTCGTTTAGCCATTGCATACCATAACCATTGTCAACGATGCTGATCTTAATTACAACGTCGTCACCGTCGCCTTGTGGTGGAGTCTTTGGCACACAGCCCACTAGTCCGATAGACACAGCAAGAGCCATTAATAATGCTACAAGTCTCTTCATAATTTTTCTCCTTTTTCTGTAGAAAATACTACAATTCAAATTTTTGCTTATTTATTCTAACATAATATAGGGCGATTGTCTATACAAAAAAACGCTTTATTTCATATAAAAAAACGACATTTAAAATTCCATAAATATTTTCAGTTTTTTTGATTTTTTCGACAAAATGGGCTATTTTTGGGCGTTTTTGACTAAAAACGTTTGCTTTTGAGCAAAATATGTGTTATCATTGACTTACGAGGTGGAATAAATGAGTAAAATTAGCGTGAAAAACTCAAACATTTTGGGCGAATCTTTTTTTGTCGTCAACTGTTGGAAAAACTCCTCGCTCCCCGATGGATACCAACTCAATGAAAGGGAAAGCGATTGGGCGTTAGTTTTAATAACAAAAGGCGAACTTTCTATCAATAATTCCGAAAATTCCTTATCCGAAAACGATATTTATATCTTTCCGCCAAACGCACCGCAAAATTTGACTTATAAGGGGAATTCTTGCTCTTATTGGATACATTTTAACGGCGACGACGTGGAAAATTTGCTTAAAACGCTTAAAATTCCGGTTAAGACAGTTTGCACTGTTAAGAACGATGAATTAATAAATTATATCGACATTATCACCAAGGAATTCCTATTGAAAAACCTTTTTTATGAAGAACTTACAAATTTAGGGTTTAAGTCCTTTTTATACAGTTTGGCAAGACAGATGACTATTAAAACGCCTGTTTACCAAAACATTGTTAAGGAAGTTATTTTAGCGATGTACTCTAACCCTCACATTTCTAATGACGAGTGTGCTAAAATTTGCCTTATGTCAAAGGACCATTTTATTCGAATCTTTAAGTCGGCAACAGGTTTAACGCCCGTTCAGTTTAAAAAGAATATTATTGTTGCAAGGGCAAAGAATTTGCTACTTAAAACCAACCTTTCCGTCACTTCGATTGCTATATCAAGCGGATTTAGTGAATACCCACTTTACTTTAATAGATTGTTTAAAAATGAAACGGGGTATTATCCATCAGATTTTAGAAAGACTTTTGGCGAAATTCAAGAAAAACCTGCTAAAAAACGACAAAATCACACGGTAAAAAAAGATTAGTTTTTTAGGTGTTGTTTTTCAAAATTACCTATATAAAATTGCGATTTAAAAGGGCTATTTTTTAGCCCTTTTTGCATTTTTAAAGGCAAAAAAATTAACATTTTAACACTTTGTCACATATAAAATTGTGCATTTTTGCATAGGTTTTTAGTTGGTTTTTTATAATTTTAAGTAAAAATAAAATGCAGTTAAGGCTAACTGCATTTTTGCTTTTTTATTTTTTGGTTTATTTTAATTTGCTATATTTGGCTCTCTGCCCTCAATATATGCGTTTATTTTTTCTTGTTGGTCTTTTGTGTAAGTTTTAAAAGTTTCAGCATCGGCTTTTGCCCTTAATGCAACCGTGTAAATTGAGCGGGAATTAAGGTCAGCACTATAAGGCGAATATAAATATTTTTCTTGGCCGTTATCATAATAGCGAATAAACGAGCGAACGCTTATATCTACTTTTAGCCTTGCCCCGTCAATTTTATTCACTGCACAGTCAAAATTATAAAACCCGTCCTCATCAGCAGTATAAAGATTGCTCCACTTCTCGACTTCAATAACCAACAACACCTCTTCTCTGCCAGCATCGGCAAAACCCTTAAAAGTAAACTCACCAACGCTGTCGACGTATACTGTTGGCACAAGGATAAAGCCAACACTTGCACCCGGACGAGTGTTCAACAAGTTTTCATATTCGGCTTTGTCAAGTTTGCCCGTATATCGAATTTGCCCTTTTTCTGCAAGGGCGGACGCTGTTGTTTCTAAATTAATCGATGCCCCGTCCAACATTTTGATAAAGTTTTTGTGGCCATACACGTTGTCAATCAGCATTGTGCCAGCAATCGAATTTACGGCAATTTTTATCTTTATTTTACAAGCGTTTTCCGTGCTTTGAAAAATAACTGTTATATCTTGCCAAGTGTTCGTTTTTTCAACTTGATTAACTTGGCTTTCACTTTCATACAAAAATTCGCCGTTTTGGTCAAAGGCTTGAATGGCAAACTCCAAAGCATTGTCCGTTTCCAATGAATAATACTTAACGCCGAACACATATTCGCTATCAGTGTCGATTGAAATATAAGCACAACTTTCTACAAGGTATTGGTTTTGGCTTAATTGATAAGCGTTCAACCCATCGTAAAAATTCTCGGTTGTTTGGCCATGATTTTGCACCAATTCATCCTGCGGGGTTATTGCCCAACCAAACGGCTCGCTTTGTTCAAAACTTGCGTTTTCTATGTCTGGCAAGATAATTTCCGTGGCTTTTGCGTTTTTTGGCATAAGAAAAGCACCCATGCAAAACACGAGCAATATAACGGTGCTTATGCTTAATAATAACGCTTTTTTGATAACCGACATTAGTTTACCTTTAACCGACTTGTTTTATTTTTATTATAAAAATAATAACATAGCCAAGTTTTTTTGTCAATTTGTTGATAAGGCTTTTATAAAATAAATAATTTTTGTTGATTTTTTTGAGTTTTATTATTATAATAAAAGCATTAAAAATTTTTAGGGTTATGTATGCAAAAAACTATTTCGCCTATCGCTTATATTGAAAACGATTTCAAGGAAAAATTTGGCGTGCCAAGGCAGAGTGGCAGAGCAAAAACAATTATTTCTAAAATTTCGTTCATTAACCAATATCGAACTGTCGATGCTTTAAGGGGCATTGAGGGTTTTTCGCACCTTTGGCTACTCTTTGATTTTTCGCTAGTAAAACAAGATAAGTTCACTCCGTTAGTTCGCCCACCACGCCTTGGTGGCAATCGAAAAGTGGGGGTTTTTGCAAGCCGTTCACCTTTTAGGCCAAACGGTTTAGGGTTATCGCTTGTCAAAATTGAACGGGTTATTTTATCGGGCGAAGATGCACCTTTTATTTTGGTGTCGGGGGCTGATTTGATTGATAAAACGCCTATTTTCGACATTAAACCATACTTGCCAAAAACCGAGTGTATTACTGACGCTTTGGGTGGTTTTGCTGATGAGGTTTACGAACATAGGCTTTCGGTTGAGTTTTTAAACAATTTAGACAAAACCTTGCCCGCCGATAAACTTTGTGGGATTATAGAATGCCTTGCTGATGACCCACGCCCTGCTTATCAAGATGACCAAAGAACTTACGGCATGGCGTTTGGCGATTATAATATAAAATTCCACGTTGACGGCAAAACCTTGTTTGTCGAAAGCGTGGAACTTGTATAAAAGTTATTTAACTGTGTTTTTCCCAAAAGGATCGCCCTTTATATCGGTGGACGCAAGTTTTTTATCTTGCAAAATTCGTGCGTGCCTTATTGAAGCGTTCCCGTATTTTTTTCTAATACCGTCAACGGCTTGGTCTAGCCGTTGATTTTTTTTGTGTTTATCATTTTCAAAGTCCATAAACGTTTGCTCGGTGTTCATAGTAAAGTCACACACGCTTACACCTGCCGCCCTAACCGGATTTTGCCATTTGTAAATGCTCTCAAAAAGGCTATATGCCGTGTTCGCTATATCTATCGCACTGCTTGATGGATATTGAAGTTTGGTTTGCTTTCCAAACGTTTGAAGTTGCTTGTCCGTAATAGTGATTTTAACCGTTTTTGCCTTACCTAAACCACTTTCTCTCAATCTTGACGCAACGCTTTCCGACAACAACATTAAAAGCGTTTTGACTTCGTCAAAAGTATAAAGGTCTTTATAGTCGGTTAAACTGTTTCCTATGCTCTTGACGTCACCCACCCTGCTTTCCACGGGCGAGTTATCTAAACCGTTTGCATAATTATACAAAGTCTTGCCCCAAACACCCAAAAGCCTTCCCAAAACCTTTGGGTCAGTTGTGGCTATATCGCCAATGGTATGAACACCAATAGAGTTTAATTTTGCACCCGTTGATTTTCCGACAAAAAGAAGTTCTCTTGCGTCAAGTGGCCAAACCTTTTCTCTAAAATTTTCGCTGTTTATAATCGTGATGGCATCTGGTTTTTTCATATCCGAGCCAAGTTTTGCAAAAACCTTGTTAAAACTAACGCCAATGCTTACCGTTAAGCCAAGTTCTTCCTTTACGGCAACCCTTATTTTTTCGGCAATCTCTTCGCCAGAACCAAAAAGGTTTACGCTATCTGTCACATCAAGCCAGCACTCGTCAATGCCAAACGGCTCTATATGGTCGGTAAACCGCTCGTAAATCTTTCTAACACGCTTGGACATTTGCTCATATGAATAATGGTCAGCCAAAACAGCAACAACATTCTTGCATTTCTGCTCGGCTTCCCAAAGCACGTCACCCGTCTTTATGTTATATTCTTTTGCGATTTGGTTTTTTGCTAAAACAATGCCGTGCCTATCTTCCACACTCCCGCAAACGACAAGTGGCACGTCCTTAAATTCAGGGTGCTTTAACACTTCAACCGAAGCATAAAAATTATTCAAATCGCTGTGCAAAATTGTCCGCATTTTAACCTTTTTCTTTCCTAAAAAATCTAAACTTTTGTAAAATAAATTGGTGTATCGCATAAAAGTATTATGTCGCTTTTATGCATAAATATTCTTAAACAAAAAACCCCTAAAAAAGGGGCTTTTTTTATAATTTGTTTCTTTGGATTTTTCCGCTTACCGTCTTTGGCAACTGGTCTTTAAATACAACAATTCTTGGGTATTTATAAGGTGCAGTTTTTGCCTTAACGTAATTTTGAATATCCTTTTTCAATTGTTCAGTTGGTTCTGTTCCCTTGGTTAAAACAATGCTTGCCTTAACGATTTGCCCCCTAACTTCGTCAGGCACAGCAGAAACGCCACACTCTAAAACGTAAGGAAGTTCCATTATAACACTTTCAATTTCAAATGGTCCAATGCGGTATCCACTTGACTTAATAACGTCGTCAACACGGCCAACGTACCAGAAAAATCCGTCTTCATCACGCCAAGCAGTATCGCCTGTATGATAATAGCCATCGTGCCATACTTCGTCAGTCTTTTCCTTATCATTATAGTACTCGGTGAATAGCCCGCAAGGTGCACCGTTAGAAACGTTTACAACAATTTCACCCGTTTCGCCATCAGCAACAGGGTTGCAGTTTTCATCAACAAGTTCAATTTCATATATAGGTGCAGGTTTGCCCATTGAACCTATCTTATGTGGTTTGCCAACAAGGTTGCCGATAAGCATTGTTGATTCTGATTGACCAAAGCCTTCTTTAATTTGTAAGCCCGTCAATTTTTCAAACTGATAATATACTTCTGGGTTTAACGCTTCGCCAGCCGTTGTCATATGCTTAACCGATGAAAAATCGTACTTGGAAATGTCTTCTTTAATTAGCATACGAAGCATTGTTGGTGGAGCACAAAATGTCGTTATTTTATATTTAGCAAACATTGGTAAAATGTCACTTGCATCAAACCTGTCAAAGTCGTAAACAAAGGTCGCAGCCTCGCTTAACCATTGGCCGTATAACTTACCCCACATTGACTTTGCCCAACCGGTATCCGATATGGTAAAGTGCAAGCCTTCGGTATCAACAGCGTGCCAATATTTTGCCGTGTGGAAATGCCCCAAAGGATATTTGTGGTTGTGGCTTGCAATCTTTGGATAGCCACTTGTTCCCGACGTAAAGAACATAAGCAAGGTATCGTTTCCGCAAGGCGAATCTTCTGTGCGGTTAAAGTGTGTGCTAAATAACGAATATTCTTCATCAAAACTACGCCAGCCTTCTTTGGTTCCGTTTACCATAATTTTGTGTATTAGTGTTGGAGATTTTTTGCTTGCAATATCAACTTGATTTGAAGTATCGCCATCAGCCGTACATAAAATTGCCGATACGCCTGCTGAATTAAACCTATATTCAAAGTCGTGTTCTTGAAGTTGGTTGGTTGCAGGGATTGCAATAGCACCGAGTTTGTTTAAGCCAATCATTGCAAACCAGAATTGATAATGGCGTTTAAGAACGAGCATAACTTTATCGCCTTTCTTAATACCTAAAGACTTAAAGTAGTTTGCACACCTATTAGATTCCTTTTTAATGTCCTTAAAAGTAAACCTACGCTCTGTTTTATCTTTGGAAATATGGAGCATAGCAAGTTTTTCAGGTTCTCTTTCAGCAAGGGCATCAACCAAGTCAAATGCAAAGTTAAATTTGTCTTCATTTTTGAACTTAATAGAAGTTGGTGTGCCGTCCTCATCAGTAATAACGTCAATAAATTTTTGATATTCACGAACTTTTGTGTCAGTTTTGGTTTCAACCTTTTTAAAGTCAACCACTTTTTTGTTTTCTGATAGTTCTGGTATAGCCTCTCCCGTTGGGTTTAGAACGATTGCATAGAAAATACAGTCCTTTCCGTTTACGGCTATCATACCGTGTGGAGTATTACTGTCGTAATAAATGCTATCCCCTGGCCCTAAAACTTCTTTATGCTTGCCAATTTGAACCATTAAGTGACCTTCAACAACAATGTCGCATTCTTGACCAGAGTGAGAAGTTAATTCTATATCTTTTTTGGTCGCTTCTTCGTTATAAATGCTTCTAACGTAAAGTGGTTCAGCAATCCTGTTTTGGAAAGCATACGCCATATTATAGTACGTCATACCGTGTGCTTGTGAAATTTTTTGGCCATTGCCACTTCTTGTCAAAGTGTATCCCCTTAATTTTGGGCTATAACCTTCAATAATTTCGGTCACGTTTACGTTAAGTGCGTTTGCACAACGATAAATAAAGGTAAAGTTAAGGTCCATATCGCCGTTTTCGCATGCGATATACTGACTTTCTGAAACGCCCGTTTTTTGAGCCATTTGTTCGGTTGAAAGACCTTCAATTTCCCTTAACTCTTTAATTCTTTTTGAAATCTCTTTAATTTTTTGGTCTAAATCTTGCATTTACTCTTTCTCCTGATTAGATAAAAAAATCGCCCCAAAGTTTTACTTTGAGACGAGTTAGTTTACCCGCGGTACCACTCAAATTGCGAAAAAATCGCCACTCTTGGAATCTATCAATCCCTATGTCATTAACGCAGCAATCACGGAAAAGTTCTACTCTCTAAAAACTAGATTTCTTCTTTTCGACTCGGAAACTACAAACGAAACAACCACCTCTATTGACTTGCACCAACCGTCATTTCTCTATCAGGTAAGTCTATTTCGCCCCTTTTCGTCAAAGCCTTTATTTTTTTATAATTTTAACATAATCTTAAAGGTTTTGTCAACGATTTTAATACACTATTTTGCATAGGTTTATTTACCCAAAATGAAAACCGCCCAACGATTAGGTTGAGCGGTATGGTTTTTATAATACTTTTGACAAAAACTCTTTAAGTCTTTCGTCTTTTGGATTATTAAAGAATTCCTGTGGGCTAGCCTCTTCTTTTATCACGCCATCATCGATGAAAACAACCCTATTTGCAACTTCTTTTGCAAAGCCCATTTCGTGAGTGACAATTACCATTGTCATACCTTCATTAGCAAGTTCACGCATAAGGTCTAAAACTTCGCCAACCATTTCTGGGTCAAGTGCACTAGTTGGCTCGTCAAAGAGCATTACTTTTGGGTTCATTGCCAAAGCACGAACGATTGCAATTCTTTGTTTTTGGCCACCTGACAAAGTTGATGGGTATGCGTTTGCCTTGTCTTCAAGCCCAATTCTTTTTAAGAGCGATAAAGCGTTTTTATTAGCCTCTTCCTTGCTCATAATTTTAAGCTTTACAGGTGCTAGCGTAAGATTTTGCAATACGGTTAGGTTGTTAAAAAGGTTAAAGTGTTGAAAAACCATTCCCACTTTTTGCCTTGCAAGGTTAATGTCTAAATTCTTTTCCTTATATAAAGTTTTGATGGCTTTTCTATATTCTGCACCTTCAAACTTTTTAAGCAAATCGTCCTTTTTAATTTGGGTTATTGCCTTTATGTCTAACTCTTCTTCACTAATAGTCGCATCTTCAGCTTTTATTTGCTCGATTAATTTTTTATAGGTTTTTGAAAGCCTTATAATATCGAAATGCAAGTATGGGTCAACAGGTGTTAAAAGTTGTTCTTCAAACCAAACTTCCCCATAAGTTGGAGTTTCAAGCAAGTTCATACACCTTAAAAGGGTTGACTTTCCTGAGCCTGATGGTCCAACTATTGCAACCTTATCACCCTTGTTAATTTGGCAGGAAACGCCTTTTAAAACTTCGTGTTTTCCAAAACTTTTAAATAGATTGTCAACTGAAATGACAACATTTTTATTTTTATCGTTCATTTCGCCTTAACCTCGTTTCAATAAGTTTAACAATGCTGGTCGCAATCATAACCAAAACTAAATAAATTATCGCAAGCACTAAATATGGAATAGTAAACTCATAATTTTCGGCACCTATTTCGCGGAGTGCCTTTGTCAAGTCCATAATACCTATAAAACTTAATACTGACGTTTCTTTTAACAAGGACACAAACTCGTTTGCTATTGTTGGAATAACGTTTTTAATCGCTTGTGGCAAAATTACCTTAAAAAGCGTTGTGGTATAAGTTAGCCCTAACGCTCTACCCGCTTCGTTTTGACCTTTATCAACAGATAAAATACCCGCACGCATAATTTCAGAAACGTAAGCACCCGAGTTGAGACCAAAAATTATAATACCAACAACCATTACGTTCATAAGACCAAGCCCTATTGCTGGGAAAATTACAAAATAAATGAATAATAATTGCACAACAATAGGCGTGCCCCTAAAAAACCCTACGTACAATTTAGCAATTACTTGTAGAGCCTTTATCACTGGATTCTTGGACTTAAACACCCTTGATAAGGCGACAATAGTGCCTAAAATAATACCTATAACCAACGCAGAAATTGCAGTCACAATAGTAACTGCAATGCCTTGTAATACATTGACATAGGCTTTTTCGCCTATAAATGAATCAATAAATATCTGCCACATAGTAAATTAATTAGTCGTTAATGTGCCTTGCAAAAATTTTGTCAAGTTTAGAAGTGCCGTCTTGTTCAATAACTTTAAGATTTTCAAGAACTTTATTTACAATTTTTAATAATGCTGAATTGCTCTTGTTAACGCCAATGCCGTATTCTTCGCTTGAAAGTGCAATTTCAATAGCCTTAACACCGTTGTTAGAAGCGATAACACTTTCAGCAACCTCTTTATCAACTACAAGATAGTCTGCTTGACCGTTAACGAGTGCCATTGCACATAATGATGGATTTTCTAAGCCAGAAGTTTGAATGTTAGAAAAACCTGTAAATCCAAAATCTTCTGAACCTTTTAAATAGTAATATCCAGTTGTCGCATTTTGAGCAACGCCCTTTTTGTTCGTTGATGCTGCAAGAATTGCGTCAACATCATCTTTTGTTTGACAAGCATCAAAATCGGTGTTGGTTTTCTTTACAATAAGATATTGTGCTGCACCAAAATATGCTTCTGAAAAATTAATTGCTTTTTTACGCTTTGCACTTATAGTGAGTGCTGCAAGTGCAAGGTCACTTTGTCCTTTTTGAACTGATGTCACAACAGCGTCAAAATCCATATTGTTAATTACAAGTTCTACACCTAAATAATCTGCAATAACTTGTGCGATTTCAATATCGATACCTACGTAGTTAGTGCCTTCTTTACTTTCAAAAGGTGGGAATTCAGCGTTTGTTGCAATGGTTATCTTTCCGCTCTTAACGATATCGTCTAAATTCCTAACGTTATCATCTTCGCTACAAGCTGAAAGTGAAACGCATGCAAAGCACATAACAAGTGCTAATAAAAGAGTTATAATCTTTTTCATTTTTTATCTCCTATTAAATTTAGTTTAAATTATTATATTTGTTTATTGAATAAAAGTCAAATGTTTAATTGTCAATATGTAAAAATTGCATAAAATTGAATAAAAATGGTTAATATTTTGTTTTTTATTCATTTTTTATATTTTCTATAAAAACAAAAATGACCACCCTGTTGGGCAGTCATTTTGTTGGCGCACCGTAAGAGATTCGAACTCCTGGCCTTCGGTTCCGTAGACCGACGCTATATCCAGCTTAGCTAACGGTGCATATTTGTAAAGACTGTTTTTTTCGACAGCCTTTACATTTTATAACAATTTTTTTTAAATGTCAAACTTTTTTAGCAACTTATTTTAAGATTGCTTTAATTCTTCTAACACCACTTGAAGAACTTTCTTCTTTCTTAATGATAAATTGTCCTAAATCGCCTGTGTTTTTAGCGTGTGGGCCACCACAAATTTGCTTATCAACACCTTCGATAGTGTAAATTGAAACAACTTGGTCATCACTTTCAGCGTTAAACACGCCGTAAGCACCTTGTTCAACGGCTTTTGCATATGGCAACTCGCTTCTAACCACGTCAATCTTTTTAGAAATAACGTCATTTACAAAGTCTTGTAAAGTCTTAATTTCTTCGTCGGTCATTTTGTGGTCTAAATTAAAGTCAAAACGCAATCTTTCTTCGGTTATGTTAGAGCCTTTTTGTTCGGTGCCTGTGCCGAACATTTTTCTTAACCCTGCAAGCATAATGTGTGTTGCAGTGTGATAATTTGTGGTAATTTCCGTCCTTTCGGTTAAACCGCCCTTTGCACTGCTTGCTTGGGCCTTTGAAAGTTCTTGGTGAGCCTTAAACGCCTCGTTAAAGCCTTGTTCATCAACCGTTAAGCCCTTTTCGTTAGCAAGTTCGATTGTGAGTTCTAATGGATAACCAAAGGTGTCGTAAAGTCTGAACGCTTGCTTGCCTGAAATTTGTGTTTCAGCAACGTAGTTAGGGTCTTTTTCTAACATAAAAGCATTCTTTCTTTGCATACCCATAATACACTTTTCAAATTCTTTCATACCTGCGATAAGGGTTGCTTCAAACTTTTTGATTTCCTTATTTATTTCATCTAAAATATAATCTTCTTTTTCGATTAAAAGTGGGTAAGCCTCGCCATAAACTTGTTCAATGAAAATCTTTGCAACTTCACACATTTCGGTTGCAGGAATTCCAAGGTTTTTACAGTATCTTATCGCCCTTCTCATAAGCCTTCTTAAAATATAGCCAGCACCTGTGTTTGATGGTAAAACGCCTTTAATATCGCCGATAAGCATAACTGTCGTACGGGTGTGGTCTGCAACGATACGCATTGCCTTTGTATCACTTTCATTTTCGCCATACTTTTTACCTGATACTTGTTCTAAATGCTTGATAGCACCACTAAATAGGTCGGTTTTATAACCATCGTCTAAACCGTTTAAGAAAAGTAAAAGTCTGTCTAATCCAAATCCGGTATCAACGTTTTTATTTTCAAGTTCAGCGTATTTTCCGCCTTCTAATTTTTTGTATTGCATATACACGTCGTTGCCGATTTCAACGTATCTGCCACAATCACAGTTCACGTCGCACTTATCACAACAAGGGTTATCGTGGCGTGGGTAGAACCACTCGTTGTCAGGGCCACAAGGCGTGCCAACGGTGCCTTCTAATTCCCACCAGTTGTTTGATTTATCAAGATAGAAAATGTTTTGTTCTTTTATTCCTAATTCCTTTAAGTAGCCTGCCGTTTCATCATCTCTTTTAACGGCATCGTTGCCTTCAAAAACGGTTGAGCAAATCTTTTCTTTATCAAAGCCGAAAACTTCTGTTAAAAGTTCAAAAGACCATTTGGTTTTTTCCTTTTTAAAGTAATCGCCCAAACTCCAGTTTCCCATCATTTCAAAAAAGGTAAAGTGGGTTGCATCGCCAACCGATTCAATATCGACCGTTCTAACACAGCCTTGCACGTTGCAAAGTCTTGTGCCTTGTGGGTGCTTTTTACCAAGCAAGTATGGCATAAGTGGTTGCATACCAGCAACGTTAAACATAACGCCCGTTGTTCCATCGCCAATTAAAGAAACTGCACCGATATTAACGTGACCTTTACTTTCGTAAAACTTTATCCATTTATCTCTTAATTCTTTTGAAGTAATCATTGTTGTTTTTCCCTTTTTACTTTTTTGAAAGCGAATAGCCGTCTTTACTATCTTTTATAACGTATCCTAAACCCGCAATTTCATCACGGAGTTTATCTGATAACGCCCAGTCCTTATTTTGCCTTGCAACAACCCTTTGGTTTGCAAGATCTAAAACTTCTTTTGGTATTTCCTCACCCTTATTTTTTTGTTCGTAATAATTGATAAACTTTTTAGCATCGCTTGTGAATAAGCCAATTAGCGAATAAGTGTTCTTGATTTGGTTAGCGTCCGCCTTTGCACTCTCATCATTAGCGTTTAACTTTGCCTTTAAGCCCTTAAACAAGCCGAACAAGTTGCTTATTGCAAGTGCCGTGTTAAAGTCATCATCCATAGCACTGTTAAAAGATTTATCAATTTGCTCGTTTTCGCCGTCAAGTTTGCCGAATTTTTCTTCAACAGCCGAAAGAACTTTATAAAATTCATAAAGGTGTGCGTCTGCATCAGGGAAAAGGTTTTCTGTGACGTTTATATCGCCACGATAGTTTGTTTGTAAAAGAGCAAACTTAATAGTTTCTGGCGAATACTCGTCAAGCAAATCTTTTAAGAATAAACTGTTGCCCAAAGACTTGCTCATCTTTTGACCGTTTACTTTAATCAAACCGTTGTGTATCCAATATGATGCGAATTGTTTGCCCGTCAACGCTTCGGTTTGTGCAATTTCGTTTTCGTGGTGTGGGAAAATTAAGTCCCTTCCGCCACCGTGAATATCTATTTGCTCGCCAAACGCTTTTTTGTTCATTGTTGAACATTCGATATGCCAACCCGGTCTGCCTTCGCCCCAAGGTGATGCCCAACTGATTTCGCCTTCTTTGGCACTCTTCCAAAGTGCAAAGTCAAGTGGGTTTTTCTTCATTTCATCGTTATCAATTCTAACGCCGTTCATAGCGTCTTCTAAATTTCTATGCGACAATTTGCCGTATGATGGGAAACTTTCAACTGAAAAATACACGTCGCCCTTTTCGGTTGGGTAAGCGTGGCCTTTGTTGATAAGGGTTTGCACAAACTCTATAATTTCTTCAATGCTTTGGGTTGCTTTAAGCCAAAGGTTAGGTTCATCAACCTTTAATCTAGCCATTTCCTTATCAATATTTTCTATCATCATTTTAGCGTAAACGTCGGCAGGAATACCCGTTTCGTTTGACTTTGCGATAATCTTATCGTCAACGTCGGTATAGTTTCTTGCATAAGTGACGTCATAACCGATTTTTTCTAAATATTTTCTAATAATATCGTAAATCAAGGCTTGGTAAGCGTGACCTATGTGTGCTTCGCCAGAAACGGTTATTCCGCAAGCATACATTTTAACTTTGCCTTGCTCTAATGGTATAAAATCTTGTTTTTTGCCTGTTAATGTGTTATATATTCTCATTTTCGTTTTCCTTGTTTTGATTTTCGAGTTTAACCAACTTTTCTTCTAGTTTGAAAAGTTTTTCTCTTAAATGGCAAATTTCTTCTTGCAAAGGGTCTCTCTTTTCTTGTTGTAAGTCATCTGGTTTTTCGCCGTTAACCCTAACGACAATACCCGGAACGCCAACCACGGTTGCGTAAGGTGGCACTTCTTTTAGAACGACAGCACCTGCACCAATTTTAGCATATTCCCCAACGGTAAAACCGCCCAAAACTTTTGCACCTGCACTTATCATTGCACCCCTTTTAATTGTTGGATGACGCTTGCCTTTTTCTTTGCCGTTGCCCCCCAAAGTGACGCCTTGATAAATTACAACGCCTTCTTCAATCTCTGCCGTTTCGCCTATAACAACGCCTGCACCGTGGTCGATAAACACACCGCCAGCAATCTTTGCTGCAGGGTGAATTTCAATGCCTGTAAGCCACTTTGCAAACTGGCTTGTCATGCGAGCAAGAAGTTTGAGTTTTATTCTATACAAAAAGTTTGCATATCTATGCCACGACAACGCTTTAACGCCTGAATAAGTTAGCCAAATTTCAAACTTACTGCGTGCTGCGGGGTCATTTTTCTTTGCCGCATTTATGTCGGCACGTAATCTCTTAAAAAACATATTATCCTACTAAAATTATCTTATCAAAAAACCTTTATTTTTGCAAGCGATAAAAGGCACAAATCCTAATAAACCTTAACGCCCGCTTCTTCGATACTTTGCTTTAATTCTTTTGAAAAATTGCTGTCAACCACCATACAGTTTACGTCTTTTAAGGTTGCAAAAGTGTAAGGCGTTTTTTTGTTGACTTTTGAACTGTCTAAAAGCAAAATAACGTTATCTGCTTTTTCTATAACCTTTCTTTTAACGTCGGCTTCCGATTGGTTGCCACAAGTAAAACCACCAACGTCTTTAATATACCCCGTCGCCGTCATAACAGCCGTTTGGATATTAACCTTATCGATAAAGTCTAGACACGTTTGACCAACTGTTATAAAGTTGTTTTTCTTTAAGTCGCCACCTAAAAGCGAAACGGTTGGCTTATCTTTAACCAAAATGGTTTCGGCAATGCTCATTGCATTGGTTAAAACGTAAAAATTATCGTCAGGTAAAGCACGTGCAAAATACGTTGTGGTTGAGCCACCGTCAATAAAAATGCAACTTTTTCTTTCAACAAGTTTAACTGCCTTTTCAGCAATCTCTAACTTTTCTGCCGTGTTAAAGTTAATTCGCTTTGCAAAGTCTGCCTCTTTTGTCTTAATAACGCTGTCAACAGAAATTGCACCGCCAGGAATTTTAAGAACGGCGTTTGCCTCTTCAAGCCTTGATAAGTCCCGCCTTAAAGTCATGCTTGACACGTTTGGGAAAGCACATTCCAACTCGTGAAGGCTAACCTTGCCGTTTTTATCAATAAATTCTTTTAAATGAAAAAGCCTGTCTTTCATAATTCCCTCCTTGGTTTATAGTATATTTTACACTAAAAGCCAACTTAAAGCAACAATTAAAGATAAAAATTCACAACTTTTTTGTTAATTTTACACAGCACTTACTAAATATTTAGTAAATTGTGAATATTTTGTGTAAATGTTTAACAAAATTATTGATTTTATTTGAAAATAAAGTTATAATTAAAACAACTTAAAAAATTCTTGTTGGAGTTCAATATGTTAGATTTAAGAAAAATTCAAGACAATAAAGAAAAGATTGCAGAACTTTTGTCAAGAAAGGGTTTTGTTGCTGATTTTGACACTGTTCTTTCTCTCGATAAAGAGCGTAGGGCTTTGGTGGGCGAAGTTGAACAACTTAAAGCACAAAAAAACAAGGTTTCCGCTCAAATCCCACAATTAAAAAAGCAAGGTCTTCCTGTTGATGAAATCTTTAATGAAATGAGAACGCTTGGCGACAAAATTGCTGAAAGCGACGCTAAAATTAAAGAGTTAGAAGATAAGGTTTTTGACCTTCTTTCTCGTATGCCAAATATTCCTGATGAGGACTTGCTTGCAGGCGAAAAAGAAAACAATAAGGTAATAAAAGAAGTTGGCAAAAAGCCTGAATTTTCTTTCCCTATGCAAAACCACGTTGACCTTTGCACAAAACTTGGCATTATCGATTATCAAAGAGGCACAAAACTTTCTGGCGGTGGATATTGGTTATACCGTGGCGAAGGTGCTAGGTTAGAATGGGCACTTCTTAACTTCTTTATTAGCGAACACCTTAAAGACGGTTATGAATTTATTTTGCCACCCCACCAATTAGGCTATAACTGTGGTTTTGGTGCTGGTCAATTCCCTAAATTCTCTGATGAAGTTTACTGGCTTGACGTTGATGAAGATAGAAAGAAAAACCGCTTTATGCTCCCTACCGCTGAAACGGCGTTAGTTAATATGTATGCAGGCGAAATTATTGACGAGGCTAAACTACCAATGAAATTCTTTGCTTACACGCCTTGCTATCGTAAAGAGGCAGGCTCTTATAGAGCAGAAGAACGTGGTATGATTAGAGGTCACCAATTTAATAAAGTTGAAATGGTGCAATACGCTCACCCAGAACGCTCTATGGAAGCCTTCAACGAATTGGTTGACAAGGCTGCAAGTTTGATTGAAAAGTTGGGGCTTCACTTTAGAATTAGTAAACTTGCTGCTGGCGATTGCTCTGCATCAATGGCAAGAACTTACGATATTGAAGTTTGGATTCCAAGTATGGGCATATATAAGGAAGTTTCTTCTGTTTCTAATGCAAACGATTATCAAGCAAGAAGAAACAACACCAAGTATCGTGATTCAAAAACTGGTAAACCTGCATTTTTACACACATTAAACGGTTCTGGTTTAGCAACAAGCAGAGTTTTCCCTGCAATCATTGAACAATACCAAAATGAAGACGGCTCAATTACAATTCCAGAAGTGTTAAGACCATTTATGGGCGGACAAACTGTTATTAAGTAATATATGAGCATATATTGAAATTAAAAAACTCCATCAAGAATGATGGAGTTTTTCTTTTTATACTCTTATTAAGTTTTTAATATCTCTTAAAGCGGTTTTTTCCAACCTTGAAACTTGGGCTTGGGATATGCCCACTTGTTCGCTTATCTCGGTTTGTGTTTTACCCTCATAATACCTTAAATAAACTATTTTTCTTTCCCTATCTCCCAAAAGGTTAATCGCACTGTCAATGGCAACCTTTTCCGTCCAATTTTCATCAGTGCATTTTTCATCGCCTATTTGGTCAACCAATAATAGTTCGTCGCCATTTTTATTGAAAACAGGGTCATAAAGCGAAACTGTGTCCGATATAGCGTCAAGGGCATAAACCACTTCACTTAAAGCAACGTTCATTTGGCTTGCAACGTTTTCTAAACTTGCATCTTTATCTTCTTTTTCAAGTTCGCCCCTTGTTTTTAGAACTTGATAAGCCGTATCCCTTATACTTCTTGAAATTCGCATTGAATTTCCATCACGAAGTAATCTTTTAATCTCGCCAATAATCATAGGCACGGCATAGGTTGAAAACTTTACGTCAAATTTTAAGTCAAAGTTATCAATGGCTTTGATTAAGCCTATGCACCCTGCTTGGAAAACGTCGTCTGAACTCTTTTTCTTGCTCCAAAAACGCTTTATAACCGATAAAACAAGACGCATGTTTGCTATAATAAATTCTTCCCTTGCACTTTCATCGCCAGCCTTTGCCCTTTTTAAAAGTTCAAAAGCATCTTTTTCTTTAAGTTTTGGAAGAGTTGACGTGTCAACCCCACATATAACGACTTTATTTATAATATCACCCCCTATGTAAAAAGCAAGGGTAAGGTTAGTATATCAATTTAATTTGTTTTTATACAAAAAATATAAAATAGTAAAAAAATAAAAGAGCGAAAAACTCGCTCTTTTTTATGTAGGTTATTATCTTACTTTTTCAATTAAGTTCTTTAACACAGGTTCAAATTTTGCACCATACCAGTGGTCTTTATCCCCAGCAGTTGCCCTTATGCAATCAACCACGTAATCGCCAGCAATCTTTGCACTTTCATAAGCCGACTTGCCATTCATTAATGCACCAACAAACGCTGATGAATAGATATCGCCTGTACCGTGGCAACTGTTTGGCATTTTTTGGTGTTCATAATAAGAATATTTTTCATTTTCATAAACCATTATGCCCGTCTTTCCCTTTTCAAAAGAAACGCCGGTTATTATAACGTTTTTAGCACCAAGTTCTTTTAGCCCTAAAACCAAACTATCGATATACTCTCTATCATATTCTTCTTTATATTCAATTCCCGTTAAAAAGCAAGCCTCGGTTATGTTTGGCAACACGTAATCAGCAAACTTTATAAGTTTTTTGTTTTCGTTTACGTATTCATCATCAAAGCCATAATAAAGTTTGCCGTTATCTGCAAGTGCTGGGTCAACGATAAATAAGCCCTTTTCTTTTAAGGTTGTTTTGCAAATGTTTAAGACATAGTCAATTTGCTTTTTGCTCCCCAAATAACCCGTGTAAACAGCGTCAAACTTAATATTTTCTTTTACCCAATGAGCATTTATGCTTGGCATATCATCGGCTAAATCTCTAACCGTAAAACCCGTAAAGCCAGCAGTATGCGTTGATAAAACTGCCGATGGCAATATTGCCGTTTCAAGCCCACAAGCCGATAAAATTGGCAATGCCACCGTCATTGAACATTGCCCAACACACGAAATATCTTGAATTGTTAAAACTCTTTTATAATCCATTTTTTGTCAGTCCTTTTTATTGTTTTTCTTGATTATAACACAATTTTGAATATATGTAAATAATCAGTTCAAACATTTTTTATAAGGTCAGATATTTTTTCTTCTTTGGCGTCTAACCCTATTAACGTGTCTTTCAAATTCACCGCTATTAAGCAAGTTTTCTATAACGTATTGCTCGAAAACGGGCACCGTGCACGAATAAAAGGATAGGTTTTTATCAAAAGTTTCAACCATATGTTTTGGCAAAACCAAGTACCCAACCCTTAACGATGGCGAAATTGTTTTTGAAAAGGTGTTGACGTAAAACACGTTATCGTTTAAGGTTAGCGAATATAAAGTTTCTTCGTGCTTTTTAGAAACGGTTAGTTCGGAATCATAGTTGTCTTCTATAATGTATCCATTTCTATTTTTTGCCCACTGTAAATATTCTTGGCGTTTACTTGCACTTGCCGTTATTAAACTTGGGAAACTGTTATAAGGCGTGGTATGTAAAACGCTTGCTGTTGAAGAAGACAGTTCGCCCGTCTTAATTCCGTTTGCACCTAACGCTAATTTTTCCACCCTTACGCCATTTGCCGAATAAACCTTTTCTATCTTTTCGTAAGATGGAGTTTCTATCGCATAAAATCTATCTTTGCCTATTAACTGAATTATAAGCGAATAAAGATATTCCGCCCCTGCACCTACAACAACTTGCTCTGTGGTGGCGTTTATGCCCACGCTTCTTTTTAGATATTGACATATCGCCTTTCTAAAACTTAAACAACCTTTATAATGGCTTTTATCAAGCAAATTTTCGCCATAATCTAAAATGACCTTTCGCATTGTTTTTGTCAAAACTGAAAATGGAAAGACGTTATCATTATTAACGGCACGCCTTTCTACAACGCTTTCGCCCAAATCTTCTTCAAAAGGTTGTTGCGAAATAAAATCGGCTTGCTTATAAATAACGTAATACCCACTCTTTGCTTTTGGCTCGATATACCCCTCTTGAACAAGCAATTCGTATGCGTGTTCAATGGTTATAACACTGACCGACAACTGCTCACTTAACGTGCGTTTTGACGGAAGTTTTGCATTGAACGGATAGGCTTTGGCTATAATATCGCTTTTGATTTTTTTGTAAATTTGCAAATATTTTGGTTTTGTGTTTTTTTCAATATCGTTTTTCATAATTTTTTTCTTTTTTATTATACTCTTTTATGTTTACATATGTCAATTTATATAAACAAAATGCCGAGATTGTCTCGGCATTTTATTGTGAATAATTGCATTATTGTTTAACACCATTAATTGAAAGGTCAAACACAAGTTCTGCTTGGTCGTAATCTTCAACTGCATACGCTATTCCTTCATAACTTGTGACGCTTGTTAAAACAGGAACTTCTATTTCACTTTTTGATATTTTACCAAGAATGCCACACAAGAAGTCCTTTCCACATTTACTTGTTTCAACGTAATATTCGCTTTTACACCTACTACACGTCCAAACTGATTTAGTAGCAGAATATAATATTTGCCCGCCTTCATCAATTGTGATGTCCCCACCAACAGCAGTCAATATTTTTAGCGTTCCGCCGTTTTCTACAATACACTTTGCATCTACAACGTCTGTTGCTTTGTTTATGTAATGTGTTTTTGGAACGTTAAACGGCTGTTCTATGGTAGCAAAACCTTCTTGTGTGTAAACGGTAAGCGTTGAGATAGATACCCTTGCACCTGCACCTACGGTAAACACGTGCCCTGGCATCAACTTATACTTATATCCCATCGTATATTCGCCATTATAAAGGCTTATCCTCATTCTCCAAGTCAATGGGAAGAACACTGTTGCCGTTGTGATTTTATAAACAAGTTGAATTGTCATAGACATTGGGTCTGCCGTCGCATCACCAAAAATTTCTATATTCATAATGCCATCTGCCCAAGCATCCTTAATATTATCTTGTTCTTGCTCTTGATAGCCACCAACAATATTGTATTTTGCTGTTAAAGAACCGCTATTATCTTTAAAATGTATAACCGCATTTTCTTTTGTGCTGACCAATGCGATGGTTGTTGCATTATGCATAGACCCTGCATAAAGGTTTGCATAGCCATATACGTTTGCACTGTTTTGAACTTTTACAAGCGAAGTTATGTTCCTTAACTCAAATTCGTTAAATGCTGTCGCAGAAGTGTTTGAATACAACTGCCTCATATACGTTCCGCCCCTAAAATCACGAACTACAAACGGAATATATAGATTGCCACCATCTACTATTACCTGACTGCCATTACCTTTCCCATCATTATCATTTTCTTCCACAATCAAGCCAAATAGGTTAATCGTGCCAAAGTTATGAATTTTAGCATCAGTTTTCATGACAATTTTTGCACAATCTCCTGCCGTATGCCCTGCATATGGAAGCCCTCCAGCACCACCAGATAATTCGCCTGCGACTTTAAGCGTTCCGTTATTTGTTAGGGTAATTCCTTCGTTAATGGTAATAACTGTTAAAACGTTTAAGTTTGTAAGATAAGCGTTGCTATGATCAGTACTGGTTGTGCTTAAAGTAGCCTTCCCATCTGAATTCATTACATCGTTTTCATATGGCACGTTTAAGGTCACGCCTGATGGAATTGTGCAATCTTCTTCAATAGTCACAGATATGCCAGCCTTAACCCAAACTTTGTCATTCTTCACGGCTTTTGATAATGCACTTTCAATAGAGCCATAGTAATTTACGCCAATATATGCAACTTCATAAACGCTTATCGAAAGGTTATCTATTTGAGCCGTTGCATAGTTAGAACTTGTTGGGATAAACTTAACGATTGCGTTTATTTTGCCATCAGTTATTATTTTACCTTTTGCAATTTCAAGCGTATATTCGCCATCAACTTCTCTGTTCAATTTTACAAAATTATTAACATCCGCAAGGGTTATTAGGTTTTCATAGTAAACGTTGTTGTTTTCTAAAATTTCAAACTCTAACTGGTAAGGCATAATTTCAAAAGCAACTTTTTCACTTAACCCTAAATAGTTGTCACTGCCGTTTACCTTAAACTCTACGTAATACTTGCCAGCGTTTGTTGGCATTTCACTTAAAACGTTTTCATTTGCATCGTAATATATGACGTAAACTTCGCCAAAGAGTGCTTTGCCAAGGCTTGTTGGTGCAACTTCTTGCCCAAAAGTCCACTCTTTTATCATACTTGGGCTTTGTTCCCAACCATTATTAGACTTGGTAATAGTGAACACGTAAGTTCTTTGGGCCCCGTCTTTTCCGTCTGCCCACTTATAGTTCGCAGAGTCTTTTAACGTATAAACAACGTCATAATTACCAACGATTTCCCCACCAACGTTTTCAACTTTGTAAAGCTCACTTTCTATAACGTCTGCCGTTTGCCACTTGCCAATATATTCTTTGCTGTTTGGTGCTTGTGGCACATCTACGCTTGCCTTTTCAATAGTAAAGGTTATCTCTGTTTTTAAGCCCGTATAGTTAGCATTGCCTAATACTTCAAATACTGCCTTATATACACCTGCATTTGTTGGCATTGCTTGTAATTCGGTTTCACCTTGATAATACTTAACTACAACGTCACCAAAGAGTGCTTTGCCTAATTGCACTGTTGCTTTTTCTTCATTATATGCCCACTCATCTTTACTTAAACTTGGCTCGGCTTCCCATTTGTTTGTTGCTTGCTTAATTTCAAACGTTAAAGTTATATCTTCACTATTTCCATTTAGCCATTTGTAATTATCCTTGTCTTTTAAGGTTAAGATTATGTTGTAAGTTTTTGCTTCTGTTCCTTTGCCGTTTTCTACTGTATAATAGTCAGTTTCACTTACAAATATCTTTTCATTTGCGTCAAACGTGTATGTGTTTACAGTTGGCACTTCTACGCTTGCCTTTTCAATGGTAAAGGTTATCTCTGTTTTTAAGCCCGTATAGTTAGCGTTGCCCAATACTTCAAATACTGCTTTGTATTCGCCTGCATTTTCTGGCATTGCTTGTAATTCGGTTTCACCTTGATAATACTTAACTACAACGTCGCCAAAGAGTGCTTTGCCAAGGCTTGTTGGTGCAACTTCTTGCCCAAAAGTCCACTCTTTTATTATACTTGGTTCTGTTTCCCAAACGTTTGTCGCTTTAAGTATTTCAAATGTAATAGTTATATCTTCACTATTTCCATTTTCCCACTTGTAGTTTTTATTCTCTTTTAGCGATAATACTACGTTGTATTTGCCTGCG
>CAJGDO010000008.1 GCA_904502225.1 uncultured Clostridia bacterium | reverse complement strand
TCGATAAGTCTTTTGTGCGTTCTAATTTCGAATTGTTCGCGTGAATCTTTATATTTGTGTGGCGAACGAAGGATAGTTACGATTTCCTTTTCTGTTGGTAGTGGAATTGGGCCACTAATCTTTGCACCAGACTTTTTCATTGTTTCAACAATTCTTGTTGCTGCTTGGTCGAGCATTTCTGTGTCGTAAGACATCAATTTGATTCTAATTTTTTGACCTGCCATTTTTTTGTTCTCCTTTTTTACCTAACTTTTTTTGTGTGTGTAAACTCTGCCGTGTGTGTCCTTTTTAACTAATAAAAAAATCATTCGCCGATACTTATTTATTCAAGTCGCTGCGAATGACTCTGTTAATTCTAATTTTAAGTTAGTCGCAGGGGTCTAGCCCCCACACTTGTCAATGGAAATTATCTTTCGGAAACCCGATTTGAAGTAACTTTCCATATCATCCCAGATTACACAGCCTATTCATTATACAAAATATGAATAGGTTTGTCAAACGTTTTTACAAGGTTTTTTTAATTTTTTCAAAAATATTTTTAAGGTTAAAAAATCAGAAAAAACCTTGCTTTTTACCGTTTTTTATGCAATTTCTTTTTTGATAAATCTTGGTTTTGCACCACCTGTGACAACGCTTGCATCAACCACAACCTTTTCAATATCGGTTTGTGATGGCAATTCATACATAGTGTCAATCATAAGATTTTCAAATATTGTGCGAAGTCCCCTTGCACCTGTTTTTAATTCAATCGCTTTCTTTGCAATTGCCAAAACTGCGTCATCAGTAATTTCCAATTCAACGTTATCTAAACCGATAAGTTTTTTATATTGTTTTACCAATGCATTTTTTGGTTGTGTTAAAATATTGACAAAAGCCTTTTCATCAAGCGGATTTAAACCAACCGTTATAGGAATTCTTCCCACAAATTCAGGAATTAAGCCATATTTAATTAAATCTTGTGGTTGAACTTCTTGTATTATGTCTGGGTTCTTTTCCTTTGGTTTTTCAACGTTGCCGATAAAACCAAGCGAAGTTGAGCCTTTCCTTTTGCTGATAATTTCATCAAGCCCAACAAATGCACCACCGCAAATAAATAAAATATTTGTTGTATCAATTCTAATGCATTCTTGTTGTGGGTGTTTTCTGCCACCTTGTGGCGGAACTGATGCAACAGTGCCTTCAATAATTTTCAAAAGTGCTTGTTGCACACCTTCACCAGAAACGTCCCTAGTAATAGACACGTTTTCGCTCTTTCTTGCAATCTTATCGATTTCATCAATATAAACTATACCCTTTTGTGCTTTTTCAATATCGAAATCAGCGTTTTGGATAAGTTTAAGCAAAATATTCTCAACGTCCTCACCAACGTAGCCCGCTTCTGTTAACGTGGTTGCATCTGCAACGGCAAATGGCACGTCTAAAATTTTTGCAAGCGTTCTTGCAAGCAAGGTCTTTCCGCTACCTGTTGGGCCTAAAACTAAAATATTGCTTTTATCAATTTCTAAACCACTTTCATCCGCAACGGCATTGATACGCTTATAATGATTATAAACGGCAACCGATAAAACCCTTTTTGCTTGGTCTTGACCAACAATAAATTCGTCAAGTTTATCCTTAATTTCAGATGGTTTTAAAAGCACAACGCTTTCTTTATCTTTTGATTTTTCACTTTCTTCTTTTATGACGTCACGACAAACTTCAACGCACTCGTTGCAGATATATACGCCGTTTGGGCCTGCAATCAAGCGTTTTGTCATTTCTTCGGGTTTGCCACAAAAAGAACAATGCAAATGTTCAGTCTCTTTCATATATCTCCGTTATAATTATGGACGTTTAACTAAAATTTCATCGATAAGTCCATATTCTTTTGCCTCATCAGCAGATAAGTAATTATCTCTATCGGTATCCTTTTCTAATTGTTCGATAGGCTTACCGCTATTTTCAGCAAGGATTTTATTTAAGCGATACTTTGTCTTAATAATGTGTTCTGCTTGAATTTTAATATCGCTTGCTTGACCTTGTGCCCCACCTAATGGTTGGTGAATCATAATTTCACTGTTTGGAAGAGCATATCTTTTACCCTGTGCACCACTTGAAAGTAAGAATGCACCCATGCTTGCGGCAAGACCGATACAAATAGTTGAAACGTCACACTTAATATAATTCATTGTGTCGTAAATAGCAAGTCCAGCAGTCACGCTTCCACCAGGGCTGTTGATATAAAGGCAAATATCTTTATTTGGGTCTTTTGCTTCAAGGAAAATCAATTGTGCAACAACAGCGTCTGCCACTGCATCGTTAATTTCGCCCGTTAAGAAAATAACCCTATCTTCTAAAAGCCTTGAATAAATATCATAACTTCTTTCGCCCTTTCCTGTGTTTTCAACAACGTATGGAACAACGGTATTCTTTATATCCATATACTCACCCCTGTAAAAATATTCTCATTTATTCAAGTATCGTTTAGCAAAATGCCAAACGATACCTTCAATCTAAACTATATTTGAATAAATTTTATTCAATAGTATTTGCTTCTTTAAGTAAATCAAAGAATTTCTTAATAATAATGTCGTTCTTGATGTAATCAAGTTGACGAGCGTTCATGTTCTTCTTAACGTCTGGAACAGGCTTGCCTTGTGCTGCTGCCATCATTTCCACTCTCTTTTCAACTTCTTCATCAGTCGCCTTAATTTCTTCTCTTTCGATTATTTCTTCAATAACGAGTTGTGATTTAACGTACTCGGTTGCTTGTTCGGTATAATCTTTTCTGAAGTCTTCCATTGACTTGCCGATATATTTTAAGTAGTCAGCAAGTTTAAGACCTTGATATGAAAGGCGATATTCCATTTCTTGAACCATTCTGTCGATTTGGTTTTCAATCATTGCATCTGGAATTTCAACGTCTGTTGTTTCAGTAATCTTCTTAATGATTTCGTCTTCAAGTTCTCTTTCAGCCTTGTCAGCATTTTGCTTTTCAAGTTTTTCTCTTGTTTGAACTTTGTACGCTTCTAAACTTTCAACGCCAACTGCTTCTTTAATAAACTCATCGTTTAATTCTGGAAGTTCAGTCTTTTTGATTTCGTGAAGTTTAATAGCGAACACAGCGTCCTTACCTTTAAGGTTTTCAGCGTGGTATTCTTCTGGGAACTTAACATTGATATCTCTTTCTTCGCCAATGTTCATACCGATAACTTGGTCTTCAAAACCTGGGATAAATGTTTTGCTTCCGATAACAAGAGTTTGTTTTTCTGCTGTGCCACCGTCAAACTTAACACCATCAACACTACCTGAATAATCGATTACAACGCTATCGCCATTTTCAACCGCTCTATCAGTCACGTCAACAAGGCGAGAATTGCGTTCTTGCAAACGCTTAATGTCTGCATCAACTTCTTCGTCTTTTACAGTATATACGTTTTTCTTATAGTTTATACCTTTATATGCACCGAGGACAACTTCTGGCTTAACTGCAACAATTGCAATCATAGAAATGCCTTTTTCACTAATTTTCTTAATGTCAAGGTCTGGAGATGCAACTGCGTCAATAGTTGGTTCCTTTTCTAAAATTTCAGTGTAATATTTTGGGAAAGCTTGATTGATTGCTTCTTCATAGAAAACGCCTTGGCCATAAACTGACTCTAAAACTTTTTGTGGCACTTTGCCCTTTCTAAAACCAGGAACGCTATATCTGCCCTTGGTTTTGTTGTATGCTAATTCAATAGCTTCTTTCCATTCTTTTGCGGTTAAATCAATGTTAATCTTTACCGTACTTTTTTTACCTTTTTCAAAAGTATATTTCATAACAATCTCCTAATAGTTGAATTACTAAAATATTTTATCACATCAAAAAATAAAAGGCAAGGTTTTTTGATATATAATATATTAATTTTTATATATAATTAAACCATTTTAATAATAAAACGCCTTATTTTGACATATTTTTAATTTTTATTCATTATCGCCCACAAGCAAACTTAAATGACTGTCAGGTTTAACCATTAACGACTTATAGTTTTCATACACGACAAAGCCAAGTTTAGAACGTGGTGGTTTTTTAACGTTTTTCTTTTCGGTATAAACAATTTCGCATTTCCCACCATCACGCCCTTTAGAGTAATATGCACATATTTCCGAGCAGACGTTTAAGGTTTTATCCGAAACTGGCTTTCCGTTATTTTCTAAAATAGCGTGTGCAGAGTGATAATCTTTTGCGTGAAACCAAAGGTCGTTTGGTTTAGAAGAAAAGGTCAATTTATCGTTTTCAATATTGTTTCTTCCCACCTTAAACCTTATGCCGTCAATCAAATAATTCCTATATAAATCTAAATCTTCTTTTTTGTTTTTGCCAGAGTTTTGCTCTTTTATAAGCCCACCGCCAACCAACTCGTTTTCTATCAAATTTAATTCAAAAATATTCTCTGCTAAACTTAATTCATCAAGCAAACTGTTAAAATAATTTAACTCGTTTTCTGCCGTTTCTTTTTGTGGTTTTAATGCAGAAAGCGTCCTTTTTTGCTTGTTGTATTTCTTATAATAATTTTCCGCATTTTTTGATGGCGATAAATTTTCGTTTAGCGGGATTACCACTTCTTGATTTGAGTAATAATCAAAAACTACGCACTCTTTTTGACCTTGCTTAATCTTATAAATATTAGACAAAATCAACTCGCCTTTTATCCTATTATCTTCGGCAGAAAGTGCGTCTTTTTCCTTTGAAGTAATTGCCGTTAAACGCTTTTTAACTTTCTTAATTGCAGTGTTTACAATTGCTGATAGTCGCTCTTTTTTATTTGTATATTTTTTCAGTTTTTCCTTGTTAGAAAAATAATATTCTTCAGCATTAAACAAGGTGTCAAAATAAATAAATTCGCCCTTCAAAATAGAATATGGGTACAATAAAACGTCTAAAATTTGATTATCGTTTTTTAATACGCAAGGCCTTTTTTGGCAATTAAACAAAAAGTTGTTCAAAAAGTCAAAAAAGTGTTTTCCATCAACAACTTCAACACTGGAATTTGTTAGATATTTGCTAACAATTTCTTGTGCGGTTGAAAGTGCAACGCCTTGCACGTTTTTAATGAGAATTTCTGGCAATTCGCCAACTTTCTTGTTGTCGAAAATTTCAATTAACAGATTATCGACAGGCTCTCTTTTTTGCCCAACCGGTGGATACATGTAATCCTTTCCAACAATAAGTGGTCTAACACCGTCATCGAACATATTTATGCCACGATTTCCACCCAAAACTTTGCCGTTTTCAGTTAAAATAACGTTGCTATATCTGCCCATAAGTTCAACGTACATTATCTTTTTAACGTTGTCAAAAAACTCGCCCGATAATGAAAATTCTATCTTAACTATTCTATCGAACCCAACAATTTCTATTGAATTTATTTGTGCAGAAAGTAAATGTTTTCTTAAAAGCATGCAAAAATTAGGTGCAGTTAAAGGGCCTTTTTCTTCCTTTTCAACAACACCTATTCTTGGGGCAGATGGATTAACGTTTATAAACAATTTTTCCGTTCTTTTTCCTGTATAAACTGTTAAAACAACCTCATCGTTTGATGGTTGAACAATTCTGTTCACCTTTCCACCACTGAATATTGAGTTTAGTTCTTTACATAAATAGCGTAAAGTAAACGCATCTTGTGGCATACTTATCCTTTTATATAAAACGTTTTGTTATCTAAATAATTTAGTAGGCTTTTTTTGTCAAATTTTAGTGTCAATTGGGTTGCAGAAAGTTGTTGCTCGGTTAGATTGTACTTTTTGTTCTTTTCAAAATCGCCATACTTTCCATCGCCCAAAATTGGGTTGCCAATATGTGCCAAATGTGCCCTTATTTGATGGGTTTTTCCTGTATATAAGGTAATTTCTAACTTGCTTGTTTCTTTATTTTCTTCAAGCACTTTATATCCCGTTTTTATTAGCACGCTTTCACTGACTTTTCTATCAAAAATCTTAACTTGTGCATTGATTTTATCTTTAACTAAATAAGCAGTTAAAACGTCTTCTTTTTTCGGCATTTTACCAACAACAGTTGTTGTGTATTTTTTGTCAAAAGTTCTATTCTTAAACCCTGCCAAAAGTTCTTGCTCTGCCACCGAATTTAATGAAAAAATCATTAAACCACTTGTGTTTCTATCAAGCCTGTGGATAAACCCTGCATTTTCATAATCTTTTTTAAGGTCAGCGTAAACACTTTCAGACGTATAGCCACTATATTTATTAACGACCAGAACGTTTTGGTCTTTATAAACAATTTCATACTTGTTTACTTGGGTTGAAACATAAAAAATCTCTACCTTATCGCCAATAGACAAGGTTATATCTTCATTTACCCTTTTTCCGTTTACCTTAACGTCTTTTTTTCTTAACGCTTTCATAAAAGCCGAAAAAGACAAGTCTTCAATGTTATATAAAGCAAGTTTGCTTAACTTGCGGTTTTTATCAGCAATAAATTGTTTCATATTATTAACAAAAAGAGACTTCGGTTTAACACGAAGTCTCTTTAACTTTTTAATTAGCCTTCAATTTCTTCTTTTGGTTTAACAAACAACAAGACAACGATACCGATTAAGCAAAGTGTTCCGACAGAAAGGAAGATAACCGACCACAAGTTGTTTTCTAACCATTTAGAAGGAACTTCAACAACCTTTGGTGCACTTTCAACCTTGATGATTGATGAATCAGATGCATCCCTTGAAGAAACGCTTGACGTTGCTGTGCAAACAATTTTATAAGCACCTATCTTTGTTGGCACAAACGTAAGTTCACCATCATAAGCAACCTTTTTAACTTGGTCGTAATTAAAACCACCCACGTTATAATATTCATTTGTTAAATCAGCGGCTTTTGGAATCTCAACCCAATTTTCATCATCTGCATCTGCATTTACGTCTGCATTATAGTAAAGTTTATATTGAGTTGTGCAACCTTTTGCATCAACGATAAAATTTGACGCTTTATATTTAACACCCTTAAAGCCTTTACCTTGAATTTCAGGAGCATTAACTTCAATGTCTGCATTATCAAGAATTTCAAAAGTGAAAACAAACTTATCGTAATAAGTGCCTTCTTCAATTTCACCATTTTCGCCGAGAACAAAGAAGTCATTTTGCAACATTGCGTTTTCTTCATCACTGAACGCTACAAAGAAAATGTAATTGCCAACGTGGTTTAATTTGAATTTGCCGGTTGTAGTGTTTTGGTTTTCGTTTATCGTTCTGTAATAAATAGTTGTGGTCAACTTTTCATAAGAAACAAAGTTGTCGCTAACCAAATCTTTCATTGATGGAAGTTCAAAGTCTGTTCCTAAACCAACAGAAGTGATAGTTCCGTCTTCTTTTTCAACCGTAGTTGCCTTTTCAACTGCGTTTAAGAAACTTGCATGTGCAATTTCATCATAGGTATAAACAGGCTTTGTTTCATCAACAAAATGCGAATCTTTTACAGTGTCAACACTGAATTCTTCATAAACATAAGTTGTCTTAACGTCGCTATCATCAGTCTTAACTTCACCTACACCAAACTTAACCGTTTCGCCTGCTTCTGGCTCAAGGAAACGAATTTCCTTTGGCATAGTGGTATTGGTTGCTAAAATAACTGAATCATATGATTTGTCAACTAAATATAAATTAGTGTATCCACCCAAAACAGAGCAAGATTTGATTGTTAATTTATATTTTTCGTTATATGCTCTTTTAACTGAAGTATATGTGCCGTTTGCATTTCTAATATAAAAATCTTCATTTATATATGCTCTTGGTTGTGCAGGCGTTAAGGTTGTTTGACCATCAGCAAGTTGCAATGATTGTTTATATGCACCCGTTGTATCCGTCCACTTTTGGTCAACGCTTTCTAACACGAAAGTTCCTTCTGCATCGTCTTGAGTTTTATAGAAGTCAACTTCTAAACCCTTAACAACAGTTTTATCTGCGATATTTTTAATTTTGTAGTAAACTTTTTGGTCAGCACTGTATTTGCTTTCAATATCAACACCGTCAAGTGTTAAGTAGTTGTTTACCACTGTGAGTTTTAAGGTTAAAAATCCTTGTGCGTCAAGCAACAAATTATTATCAAGTTCAACTTCGTTAAATTCACATTTTACTTGACCGTTGTTATTAGCATCATAAGAAAGCACGATAATGTTTCTAATGCTCTTTTCAAAGGTTGTGCCTTCGGTAGCGTATTTAGACCATTCAACAGGGTTTCCGTTTACGTAGAAAGCATCCAAATCTAAAACAAAAGAAGTTTCAAAATTTTCTGGCATCTTAAATTTAAGGCTTAATTCGTTTACCATTAAGTCGTTCTTAAACTCAACCTTTCTGCCGTCTTGAACAGACACGTTAAAACCATCTTCTTCAAAACTTGCAACCATTCCGTTAAGCACGAAATATTCTTCTGGGTCCGCCGTTTCAGCGTGTGCTGTTGATACGCCCATAAAGCCCAATGCAAAAGCCATGGACATTAAAAACGCAACTATTAAAACTATAAGTTTATAGGATTTAGCCACTTTCATTTTAGCCTAAAACTCCTTTCTATCATATACTTTACAATTATATCTCATTTATTTTACACAAAAAAAGCAAACTTGTCAATTCAGTTTGTATATTTTTTAAAAATAATATTTATATATTAAACATTTTTATCGTTTGTTAGCCCTATTATAACACTTTTTTTAAAATTTTTGAATATAATATTTTAGAATAATTTTATGGATTTACAAATGACTTGCTTTTTGATTTTAACAGCACTGACCGTTAGCATTGACTCTTTTGTTTGCGGGTTCTCGCTATCCTTTACCAATAGAAAAAAACTGCCCGTTGTTTTAATCATTGCTTTAACCGTGTTAATAATGTGTTTGTTCACTAATTTTGCACCTGTTTTCTTCAATGGTTTTTTAGATGAAAACGCTTCGATTTTTGGTGGATTGGTGCTAATTATCGTGGGTCTTTTTAACCTTGTTAAATGCTTAAAAAACACTAAAGCAAATGATAAAAAATTAGCCGTTTCCAGCAAAATCTTTATGGTTGGTTTTGCCGTTGGGATTGACGGAGCACTTGCAAATTTATCACTTTCTCTTATGGGCTTAAACGCACTTTACGTGCCTATTACTATCGCCTTAACCCACGCTTTAATGGTGTATTTAGGCATTGTGTTAAGCGTCACTTCTTTTTCAAGAAAATTTGGCAAAATCGAGTTTTTACCGCCATTAGTTTTAATTGTTTTGGGCGGTTATAAAATGCTCGGTTTATTTATATAAAAAGCGATGGAAATTTCCATCGCTTTTGCTTTAAATACTTGGTTTAATTATTGTTATTGACCTATCAGTGTTAAAGTTTGTCCAAGGCGACAAATCTTTTGGCGGTTGAACCCTAAACACCATTCTTTCTTTGCTGACTGGATGTGTGAACGATAGGTAATATGCCCAAAGTGCAAGGTTGCCCTTAACAGCCTTTTCCCCACCATATCTCATATCGCCATAAATAGGTGTGCCAATTGCGTTCATTTGAACACGGATTTGGTGGCTTCTGCCCGTGTGCAACCTAACGTCAACAAGTGAAAGATTTTCAGTTTTTTCAACAAGTTGATATTCAAGTTCGGCAAACTTTGCACCGCTTACTGTTGGTGGACAAATATATACCATATTATTTATAGCGTTCTTTTTCATATAGTGTGTTAAGGTTGCCTTTTCTTCTTTTGGCACGCCCATAAGTACTGCAAAGTATCTCTTTTCAAAGTCGCCGTTTTTAATCTGCTCTGAAAGTCTTGCGGCTGCCTTTGAACTCTTTGCAAACACCATAACGCCACCTGTTGGTCTGTCTAGTCTATGCACCAATCCCAAGTACACGTTGCCTGGCTTATCGTATTTAACTTTAATGTAATCTTTGATAATCGTAAGCATATCCTTATCTTTGCTTTCATCCTCGCAAGAAGGAATATTTTGTGGCTTTAATACCACGATAATGTGATTATCTTCGTGTAAAATTATAAGGTCTTCCATACTTTTATTTTCCATATTTATTCGTTTATCCAAATTCCACTGTTTCCGCAAGGCAATATAACGCCCTTTTCACGAGTAGGTAGCCCCACTTCGTATGCATCAATTTTTCCACCACGACCGTTTGCGACCGTTAATGCCAAAATGTTTTTTAATACTTGTGGTTGCAAACCGGTTGTATAACTGTTGATAAGCACAAAAAGTGGATTATCGCTTAAAACCTTTGCACAAAGTTCAACAAACGAATATAATTCGTTTTCAAGTTTCCACATTTCGCCATTTGGGCCTCTGCCATAACTTGGTGGGTCCATAATAATAGCATCGTATTTTCTGCCACGGCGAATTTCCCTTTCAACAAACTTTTTGCAGTCGTCAATAATATATCTAACTTTGCCTTCTTCAACCTTTGAAAGCCTAACGTTTTCACCCGCACGCTCCACCATACCTTTTGACGCATCAACGTGGCAAACTTTTGCCCCTGCTTTTGCACAAGCAACCGTTGCACCACCCGTGTATGCAAACAAGTTCAAAACGTTTATCTCTCTATTAGAATTTTTTATTAGTTCGGTCATTAAATCCCAGTTTACCGCTTGTTCAGGAAACAAACCCGTGTGCTTAAAACCCATAGGTTTTACTATAAATTTTAAGTCTTTATACTTAACGCTCCACTGGTCTGGCATTTTGCCTTTATAAAGCCACTTGCCACCACCCGTTTCACTTCTAACGTATTTTGCGACAAGCCCTTTATAATTGTCCATATCCACTGAACTTTGCCATATTACTTGTGGGTCTGGGCGAAGCAAAGTTATACCTGCCCAGTCTTCAAGTTTATAGCCGTTGCCCGTGGCAATAACCGAATAGTCTTTCCATTCAGCGACTTTCATTATTTATTAACCTTGTTTATAATTATCGTACATTCAGCACCGTTTATATCAAGTGTTTTTGCAAAACCATCTATTTGGCCTTCAGTAATTGCATCAGCAAGAACAACACTCTTAATATCTTTGCCGTTTGTCAATGCGTTTTTAACGCTTTCATCAGCAGTAATGTAGTTTACAGTAATCCTGTCCACAACTTCAAAACCTGCCTCTTTTCTCATTGATTGAATTTTAGAAATCAATTCCCTTTCAACGCCTTCTGCCCTTAATTCATCGGTCACAACGGTATCCATAACAACTGTAATGCCGTTATCACTTGATGCGATAAAGCCTTCTGCACTTTCGGTTGAGATTAAAAGGTCGTCAAGTGCAAATTCAAAGGCGTCGCCTTCAAATTCGGTGGCGTATACTTCACCTTTCTTAACTGTTGAAACAACAGCGTTTGCATCACAAGTTTCCAAGAACTTTCTAACCTTGCCAAGTTTTGCACCATATTTTGGACCCAAAGTCTTTAATTGTGGCTTAATCTTATAACTTACGAACTTGCTTGCATCAATCAAGTATTCAACTTCTTTAATGTTAAGTTCATCTTTTGCGATATCTAAAAGCCCTTCTGAAAGTTCGGTTTTTCTTTCCGAACAAACGAAAATCTTTCTTAAAGGTTGCCTATTTTTAACGTTTGCAGTGTTTCTGCAAGCCCTGCCTAAAACAACGATATCTAAAACGTTTTGCATTCCGTCTTCAAGCGTCTTATCAATTGCACTTTCATCAACTGATGGGAAAGCACAAAGGTGAACTGATTTAGGTGCATCTTTATAGAATGCTGGAACTAAATTTTGATAAATGCTTTCTGCCATAAATGGTGTAAATGGAGCAGAAAGTTTTGCCATTGTGGTTAAAACAGTGTAAAGCGTGGTGTATGCGGCAATCTTATCATCATCCATGTCCGCACCCCAATATCTTTCTCTGCCACGGCGAACGTACCAATTAGATAAATCGTCCGTGAAACTTTGAAGTGCCCTTGCACTTTCAAAGATATTGTATGAATTTAAGCCTTGGTCAACCGTCTTGATAAGTGTGTTGAGTTTTGAAAGAACCCACTTATCCATAAGGGTCAACTTGCAGTTTTTGATATCATAATCCGCAGGGTTATATTTGTCAATTTCAGCGTAAAGAACGAAGAAAGCATAAGTATTCCAAAGTGTGCCCATAAACTTTCTTTGTGCTTCTGAAACGGCTTCTTCATAGAACCTTGATGGGAGCCATGGTGCTGAACCTGTGTAGAAATACCATCTAACAGCGTCTGCACCTTGCTTATCTAAAATTGTCCAAGGGTCAACAACGTTGCCTTTATGCTTACTCATTTTGATACCGTTTTTGTCGTTTACGTGTCCTAAAACGATACAGTTTTTAAATGGTGCTTTTTCAAACAATAAGGTTGAAATTGCAAGCAACGTGTAGAACCAACCACGTGTTTGGTCAACCGCTTCACTAATAAAGTCTGCTGGGAAGTGGCTTTCAAACAATTCTTTATTTTCAAATGGATAATGGTATTGAGCAAATGGCATTGAGCCAGAGTCAAACCAACAGTCGATAACTTCTTTTTCCCTAACGAAAGTGCCACCACAATCACAAGCGAATTCGCAGTTGTCGATATATGGACGGTGAAGTTCGATATCACCTTCGATATGGCACAAGTCTTTAAGTTCACTCTTGCTTCCTATAACGTGAATTTTACCGCACTTATTACATACCCAAACAGGAAGTGGCGTTCCCCAATAACGTTCTCTTGATAATCCCCAATCGATAACGTTTTCTAGGAAGTTGCCCATTCTTCCGTGCTTAATGGTTTCAGGTATCCAGTTTACTGAATTGTTGGCTTCGATAAGTTTATCCTTAACAGCCGTCATCTTAATAAACCAACTTGACCTTGCATAGTAAAGAAGTGGTGTATCACAACGCCAACAGAAAGGATAACTGTGTTCAAAAGGAAGTTCTTTAAAGAGCAATCCGTTTTCTTTTAGCATTTTGATTATAATTTTATCAGCGTCTTTAACAAACTTGCCTGCCAAGATGCCTGTGTTTTCAAGCATATTGCCCCTATCGTCAACAAGTTTAACGAAAGGTAAATTATAATTTCTACCAACGTTAGCATCGTCTTCACCGAAAGCAGGTGCAATGTGAACGATACCACTACCGTCAGTAAGCGTAACGTAATTATCGCAAACAACGTAATAAGCCTTTTCCTTAAAAGTGCCTTGTGCATAGTCGAATAGTGGGATATATTCAGCGTATTCGTATTCCTTGCCCTTTTTAACGCTAACTGTTTGGTAATTTTCAAATAGTTTTGGAGCAAGTGCCTCTGCTAAAATATAGGTTGCACCGTCTTCTGCAACGATTTCCACGTAATCTTCCTTTGGATTCATACAAAGTGCAACGTTTGATGGAAGCGTCCAAGGCGTTGTCGTCCAAGCTAGGAAGTATGCGTTTTCTCTATCTTTTATCTTAAAGCGAACGAAAACTGAAACGTCCTTAACGTCCTTATAGCCTTGTGCAACTTCGTGCGAAGAAAGTGCCGTTCCACATCTTGGGCAGTATGGCACGATTTTGTGGCCTTTATACAATAAGCCTTTTTCAGCGATGGTTTTTATCGCCCACCAAACTGATTCGATATAGTTATCATCGTAAGTGACGTAAGGATTTTCCATATCAGCCCAATAGCCAACACGGTCACTCATCTTTTCCCACTCGCCTTTATACTTCCAAACGCTTTCTTTACATTTTTTAATAAAAGGCTCGATGCCGTATTTTTCAATTTCTTGCTTACCGTCGATACCTAAAAGTTTTTCAACTTCTAATTCAACAGGAAGCCCGTGTGTATCCCAACCTGCCTTTCTTAAACAGTGGTCACCTTTCATAACGTGATAACGTGGAATAATATCTTTGATAACACGGGTTAAAATATGACCAATGTGTGGCTTGCCGTTTGCTGTTGGTGGGCCATCGTAAAAGGTAAATTCACGGTTGCCTTCATTTTCAGCAACGTTTTGCTCAAAAATCTTATTCTCTTTCCAGAACTGTAAAACTTCTTTTTCTCTGTCTAAAAAATTAAGGGTTGTGTCAACTTTTTTATACATACTAGTCTCCCAATATAATTTATATTTAAATAAATATCTTAATAATTATAGCCGTATTTGCGAATTTTGTAAAGTCTTTTTTTTGCTTTTACAAATTTTACTTATAAATACTTGCTAAATTTTGCGTTTTAGGGTAAAATATTATCACCGTGCTATGCGGGGAGTTAGCGATGCCCTGTAATCTGCAATTCGCTTAGCAGAGCAGAATGCCAATTTAGGCCTATCTTGTGGAAGGCTGTGCTCAACAAGGAGTGTTGATATCAAGGTCTTATGCAACGTGTCCCTGTGAACCGTGTCAGAGTAGGAATACAGCAGCACTAAGCAGTAAGATATGTGTGATATAAGGTTGCTTTGGGGTAGCCACCTATTAAGTTAACGCTTCGGCAAGGTTTGTCAAGGTTGGATGCACGGTATTTTGAAAGCAAAACGACTTGGTTTTACCAAGTCGTTTTTTGTTTGTATTTTTTTGTTTGTGTTTTTATATTTTTATACGAAAAAAGGACGCAAAAATACGCCCTTATTCGCTTTTTTGGTGGAGACGCAGAGACTTGCACTCTGGTCTTATACGCTTCATAAAAGTTTTCTACATACTTATCCATTAATTAATTTTCGTGACAGTTTTGGATAATGGCAACCAAAGAACTGCCCTTTGATTTTTAAGTCGATTATGTTGGTAAAATCAGACCAACATAACAATTCCCTGTCTGGTTGACGCTCTATCTATTTCCAACAGGCGAGAAAAAGAAGAACGTTCGCTAATAATTAAGCAGCGAATGCAAATTCGTTATTGTTTGCATTTAAATTTAATTTCCGTTTTTAACGAAGCCGAGCCTCCGGTATGCTTATACCTTTACAAACAACGCACAATCGAATCTAAAACGCCCCCATATTTGCCGAAAAAATCGGCAATTTTTTGTTGTTTTATTTAATTTCGTTGATTTTGTATGGTGTTAATTGATATACGTAGTGGTTTAACCAGTTCATATAAATTAAGTTTGCCGTTGAAGACCAACTCATTTTTATTTCGCCTTTATTTCCACTAACGTAATAATTATCAGGTGGGTCAATTTGTAAACCCTTGTTTAAGTCACGCAAATACTCTTTTTCCAAGGTATCCCTATCATATTCAGCGTGACCTGTGATAAATATAAACTTGTTGTCTTTTGAACGGATTATGGTTGCACCCGCTTCTTTTGAACTTGCCAAAAGCACCAAGTCCTTACACTTTTTAATATCTTCTTCATAAACTGTTGTGTGGCGAGAGTGTGGCATAAAAAACCTGTCGTCAGTCCCCTTTAACAGTTTATCATAACTAACCAACTTTTTGTGCTTATATACGCCGAAAAGTTTTTTATCTAACAAATGTTTTTCAATGCCGTAATAATAATGCAAGCCCGCTTGTGCACCCCAGCAAATAAACAACGTGCTGGTGACACTATTTTTGGCAAATTCAAAAATTTCTTCAAGTTCAGCCCAATACTTAACTTCTGAAAACTCCATTTCTTCAACAGGTGCACCCGTTATAATCATACCGTCAAACTTTCTATTTTTGACTTCGTCAAAAGTTTTATAAAACCTATCTAAATGTTCAACAGGCGTGTTCTTCCCTACGTATGAAGTAGTGCTTACCAAGGTAATATTAACTTGTAATGGAGAATTGGACAAAAGACGCATAAGTTGAGTTTCTGTCACGATTTTTGTTGGCATCAAATTAACGATGGCAATTTCTAACGGACGAATATCTTGCGACTCTGCCCTTTTTTCGTTCATAACAAATATGTTCTCCGACTGCAAAATTTTGCTTGCAGGTATATCTTTTGGCACTATAATAGGCATTTCCTATCTCCTAAAAAATTAGTAAATTAGATTTGGTCTAACGCTTGTTTTATATCGTCGATTAAATCTTGGGCATTTTCTATACCGCAAGAATATCTGATAAGTGTTGGCGGAATTCCCGCTGCTTCTAACTGTGCGTCTGTCATTTGTCTATGGGTTGCGTTTGCTGGGTGCAAGCAACACGTTCTTGCATCGGCAACGTGTGTTTCAATTGCTGCAACCCTTAAACTCTTCATAAACTTTTCAGCAGTCTTTCTATCGCCCTTAACAGAGAAACTGATTACCCCGCAAGAGCCGTTTGGTAAATATTTTTGACCAAGTGCATAGTATTTGTCATTTTTAAGTCCACAATATCTAACCCACTCGATTTTATCGCTACTTTCCAAAAATTCTGCAACTTTCTGTGCGTTTTCACAGTGACGTTTCATTCTAACGTGCAAACTTTCCAAGCCCAAGTTAATGTAAAAAGCGTGTTGTGGCGATTGAATTGAGCCAAAATCTCTCATAAGTTGAGCGGTTGCTTTGGTGATAAATGCACCTTCTTTGCCAAACTTTTCAGCATAAACAATTCCGTGGTAGCTGTCGTCTGGTGTGCATAAGCCTGGGTATTTATCCTTATGAGCCATCCAGTCAAACTTACCAGCATCAATGATTGCACCGCCAACTGAAACGCCGTGACCGTCTATGTATTTAGTTGTTGAGTGAGTGACAATGTCTGCACCCCACTCGATAGGACGGCAGTTTACAGGTGTTGCAAAGGTGTTGTCAATAATAAATGGAACGCCGTGTTTATGTGCAACTTTTGCAAAGAGTTCAATATCTAAAACCGAACAAGCAGGGTTAGCAATAGTTTCGCCAAAAACTGCTTTTGTGTTTGGTCTAAACGCCTTTTCAATTTCTTCTTCTGTTGAATCAGGAGAAATAAAAGTAAAGTCAATGCCCATTTTCTTCATCGTAACGGCAAAAAGATTGAACGTTCCACCATAAATTGCCGAACTTGAAATAACGTGGTCACCACAGTTTGCAATATTAAAGATTGAATAGAAGTTTGCTGCTTGACCAGAAGAAGTTAGCATTGCTGCTGAACCACCTTCAAGTTCACAAAGTTTTGCCGCAACTAAATCGTTTGTTGGGTTTTGAAGTCTTGTATAAAAATATCCGCTTGCCTCCAAGTCAAACAACTTGCCCATATCTTCGCTGGTGTCATACTTAAAAGTCGTGCTTTGATAGATAGGTATTTGTCTTGGTTCTCCGTTCTTTGGCGTATAGCCACCTTGAACACAAACTGTCTCAATTCTCTTTTTACTCATTTATGTTTCTCCTTAAATGTTTATCTGTAATTTTTTATTTGACGCTCGCTTTCTCTCTTTAAGTCTTTTTCCATAATTGAACGCTTTTTGTCAAAGGTGTGTTTACCTTGGCAAAGCCCCAATTCCATTTTTATAAGTGCGTCCTTAAAGTATAGTTTCAACGGTATAAGCGTTAAGCCTTTTTGCGAAACTTTTGCGTTAATTCTTAAAATCTCGGCTTTATGTAGCAACAATTTTCTATCACGCTTGCTGTCCTTGGTGTTAAACGCACCCGATTTATCGTAAAGTGCAATATGCATATTTTTAATAACGAGTTCGTTATTTTGCATAATGCAAAAACTGTCTTTTAAGTTGGCGTTGCCAAGCCTTAACGACTTAACTTCGCTCCCTTCTAAAACAATTCCCGCTTCATAACGCTCTAAAATAAAATATTCGTGCGTGGCTTGCCTATTTAGGCAAATGGTCTTTCCGTCCATACTATCCTCTAATTTATTATTTTACTACATTTTTTCATCTTTTGCAAGAGTTATTCTTCAATTCTTTTATTCTAATAAAAGAAACTCTGCCCTTTTATCGCCCATATTTATTCCCGCCACCTTAATTCGAACTTTTTGACCGAGTTTATAAGTGGTTTTTCCGTCCGATAAAAGATAATTTTTAGCATCAAGAATAAGCCTTTTTCGGCTACCTAAATTTTCTATTTTTACAAGCCCTTCAATAGCGTTGTCAAGTTCAACGAAAATGCCAAAGTTTGTCACGCCACTTATAACCCCATCAAACTCTTCGCCAACGTATCCGCTGATATATAAAAGTTTATAAAAATCGTCAACTGCACGCTCAACTTCTATTGCAACTTTTTCCCTTTCTGACGCTTGTTTTGAGGCTTCAAAAACAAACTCGCCATACTTTTGTTCAAGACTGTCTTTCAATGATAAAAAGTCTTTAATTATCCTATGAATAACAAGGTCAGGATATCTTCTAATTGGCGAAGTGAAATGACAATAATGCTTTAACGAAAGCCCAAAATGCCCAACGTCAACAGCAGAATATTTTGCCTTTTGCATAGTCTTTAGCATTACCCTATTTATAAGCGTAAAAGTGGCTTTGTCTCTAGCATTTTTGAGTATTAGTTGAAAGTCTTTTGGATATACGCCTTCCTTTTTTCTTTTGGCGTTTACACCTATACCTTTAAGAAAATCGTAAAAGTTTTCTAAACGCTCTTCAGTTGGCTCGCCGTGTATTCTATATATGAAAGGTTTTTCTAAAAAATACATATATTCGGCAACCGTGCAGTTGGCAAGAATCATAAATTCTTCTATTAAACCGTGTGCCTTATCTTTTTTGGTTGCACTAACAAAAATCTCACCTTTTTTGTCAACTGTAATAACACTTTCTTTAACGTCTAAATCAACACTTCCATCCTTTTCACGCTTACCTGTTAAAATGTCGGCAAGTTCTTCCATAAGAAAAATTTGGCTTGTTAAATGCTCATATTTCTCTATAGTTTTTTGGTCTTTATCAAGAATTTTTTGAACGTTTGTATAAGTCATTCTTGCACGGCTTTTTATAACTGACGGGCAAATTTCATAGTCTAAAACCGACCCCGTTTTATCAACAGTCATAACGCAAGAAAGGGTTGGCCTATCTTCATCTTCTTTTAGCGAACAAAGGTCGTTGCACAATCTTTCTGGTAGCATTGGGATAACGCTTTCTGGAAAGTAAACGCTCGTTCCCCTACTAAACGCCTCAATATCAACGGCATCGCCCTGCTTAACGTAGAAACTAACGTCAGCGATATGAACGCCAAGTTTATAAGTTCCGTTTTCTAGTTTTTCTATGGAAATTGCATCGTCAAAATCCCTTGCATCTTCCCCGTCAATAGTCATTGTTAAAAGCGAGCGAAAATCTTTTCTATCCTTAACGTCTTCTTCACAAAAACTTTGATATTCTTTAACCTTTTCTTTAACTTGTTTAGGGAATTTTTCAGGCAAATCGTATGAATAAATTATAGATTTAAGTTCGGCGTTCTTTTCAAATTGGCGACCTAAAATTTTGGTTATTATTCCCTCTGGGTTTTTATTTTTTGGGTATGACGTAATTTTTGCAACAACTTTGTCGCCCGATTTTGCCCTTAAACCAACTGAAAATGGCACGAACACGTCGTTAAAATATTTCCTTTCATCAGGAACGACAAACCCACCCGTTCTATGCGAAAAATAGGTGCCGACAACTTCTTTTATCCCACGCTCTAAAATTTTTAGGACACGTGCAGTCGTCCTTGCACCTTCGCCCCTTGTTTTTTGGGCAAGCACAAGGTCACCGTGAAGTGCACCCCTTAAATCAGAGTGCGGAATAAAATAGTCTTCTTCACCTTGGTCTGTTGGTATTAAAAAGGCATAGCCACGCTCATTGCCTTGTAATCTTCCTTCTATAATATCTCTTTTCATAATCTATAAATAAGGTTTTTCTTAATTGACAAAAACTTATAACAAAATAAAAAGGGTGGTTCTTTAAGCGAACCACCCGAATTGGTCTTTCCTTTTATTGTAATGCGAATTGGAAAACAATTGCAAAACCGATACATAAAACTGCAAAAATAACGCTTGCAATAACAGTTAATTTCTTCATTTTATGTTCAAAAGTCTTACTTTTGTTCTTGCTTAAAAAGGTTTCGGATTGCCCACCAAGAGCACTTACGCCAGATGAGTTGCCTGGTTGGAATAAAACAACCAATATGATGAATAATGCACATATTGCCATAATTCCAAGTACTATAAATTTAATATAATTGTGCCAAATATCCCAAAAAGATACCATAAGCATTGTCAACATTTCCATAATTATCTCCTCAAAATGAAAACTTTAAACATTTTTCGATATTGATTATATCACACAAAATCAATTTTTTCAACTATTTTTTAGCCTTTTTAGTGCTTAAAGCAAACTTTTACTTAATAATTAAACTTTTCCCACTCATTTCTTTAGGAATTTCAGTTTGCATTAAATCAAGAAGTGTTGGTGCAACGTCTGCCAAAATACCATCATCGCGAAGTTTAATTCCCTTAACTTCGTTGCCAACAATTATAAATGGAACTTGGTTTGTTGTGTGTGCTGTAAATGGCGAACCGTCTTCATCTTGCATTTTATCAGCATTACCGTGGTCGGCAGTGATAATTGCCACACCGTTAAGGTCTAAAATCTTGTCAATAACTTTTTTAACGCACTCGTCAACCACCTTAACAGCCTTAACAGCAGCATTAAAGTCACCAGTATGACCAACCATGTCGCAGTTTGCAAAGTTAAGAATCATAACGTCATATTCGTTGGTTGAAAGTTTTTCGATTGCCCTTTCTGCAACTGCATAAGCACTCATTTCAGGTTGCAAATCGTAGGTTGCAACTTTTGGTGATGCGATAAGTTCTCTATCTTCGTTTTCGTTTGCCTTTTCTACACCGCCGTTAAAGAAGAAGGTTACGTGTGCATATTTTTCAGTTTCGGCAATTCTTAATTGCTTTAATCCAAGTGATGCGATATATTCGCCCAAAGTGTTTGTTAAAACTTGTGGCTTAAACGCAATTTTAACGTTTGTAAAACTTGCATCATATCTTGTAAAGCAAATATATGTTGGGTTTAAAAAGCCTGTTTTTCTTTCAAAGCCTTCAAACTCTTTTTCACTCATTGCCCTTGTGATTTGTCTTGCTCTGTCAGGACGGAAGTTGAAGAAAATAATGCTATCGCCTTGTTCAATCAATCCGACAGGCTTGCCGTTTTTAACCACGCAAGCAGGAATAACAAATTCGTCAGTCGTGCCGTTTTCATAAGACTTTCTAACGTACTCTTCTGCATTTTCGGTCTTTTCGCCAATGCCCGCAGTCATCATATCGTAAGCCTTTTCAACCCTATCCCAACGATTATCCCTATCCATTGCGTAATATCTTCCGCCAATAGATGCAATCGTGCCGAAGTTTAACTTATCCATTTCGGCTTGCAAGCCTTTAATAAAGTCTGCACCGCTTGTTGGCGAAACGTCCCTTCCGTCTAAAAAGCAGTGAACAAAAACGTTGTCAAGCCCTTGTTCTTTTGCAAACTTAATTAATGCATATAAGTGGGTAATGTGACTGTGAACGCCACCATCAGACAAAAGCCCGTAAAGGTGAAGTTTTTTGCCATTTTCTTTGGCATTCTTAACAGCAACTAAAAATTCTTCATTAGTAAAGAAATCCCCATCACTAATCGACTTGGTAATTCTTGTTAATTCTTGATAAACTATTCTGCCTGCACCCATATTCAAATGCCCAACTTCACTGTTGCCCATTTGACCTTCTGGAAGCCCAACGTCCATTCCACTTGCCCCGATTAACGTGCAAGGGTAATTATCCATAAAGTAATCTACGTTGGTGCTGTTAGCACATTTGATTGCGTTGCCTTCTCTTTGGCAGTTTATACCATATCCGTCCATTATTATAATGCAATTTGGTCTTGTTTTCATATTTATCGTTCCTTAAAATTTTTTCCTAATTATTATATAATTAAATTTAATTAAAATCAACTTTAATTAGCAACATTTGTTAAATTTTTCTATTATTATTGTCGTTTTAGTAAAAAACAAAAAAAAGACAGGTGATTTTACAAAAATCATCTGCCTTAATTTATATTTTTTTGTATTAGCCTTTGTAGTTTACGATGCTTGCAAAGTCTTGTGCTTTTAATGCTGCACCACCAATAAGGCCACCATCGATATGACGCATTGCCATAAGTTCTTTTGCGTTTGATGGTTTCATACTTCCACCGTATTGAATACGGAGTGATTTTGCAACTTCTGCACCCCAAGTCTTTTTAACAAGGCTTCTGATAAAGCCGATAGTCTTGTTTGCATCTTCTGCCGTTGCAGTTTTGCCTGTGCCGATAGCCCAAACAGGTTCATAAGCGATTACGATATTAGAAAAATCGCTAACGTCTTTTAAGCCTTCTAAAACTTGTTTCTTTAAAACTTTCTTTGTCTTGTTCTTTTCTCTTTCGGTCAAGGTTTCTCCCACACAAACGATAGGTTTTAAGTCGTTTTTCAATGCTTGTTGCAAACGCATATTAACCGTTTGGTCGGTTTCGCCAAAGTATTGTCTTCTTTCGCTGTGACCTATAATTACGTATTCAACGCCAATTTCTTTTAGCATTTCAGCAGAAATTTCGCCAGTAAAAGCACCACTGTCTGCCCAAGCAACGTTTTCAGCACCAAGTTTAATCTTGCTTCCTTTGATTGCTTCTTTTACTACCCATAAATCGGTGTATGGAACACATACAACAACTTCTGGTTTTGATTTAGCAACAAGTGGTTTAAGTTCGTTAATAAGTTCAACTGCTTCTTTAGCAGTTTTGTTCATTTTCCAGTTTCCTGCAATAATAGGTTTTCTCATAGTCCGTAAATTCCTTTTTGTTTATTATTTGTTATTTAAGCATTCAATACCAGGCAATTTCTTACCTTCAAACAATTCTAATGAAGCACCGCCACCGGTTGAAATATGGCTCATCTTATCAGCAAAGCCAAGCGTTGTGACAGCCGCTGCTGAATCGCCACCACCGATAATGGTTGTGCCGTCTGCTTCTGCAAGAGCCTTTGCAACTGCAATCGTGCCTTGTGCGAAAATTGGGTTTTCGAACACGCCCATAGGTCCGTTCCAAATAACAGTCTTTGCACTCTTAACAGCATCTGCATAAAGTTCTGCTGTCTTTGAGCCAATATCAAGGCCCATAACTGTTGCTGGGATGTTTTCAATTGAATATTCAACAACGTCAACCTTTGCATCGATAGGATTTGGGAAATCCTTTGTCGTTTTAGCATCAATAGGTAAAAGCAACGTTTTATTTAAGTCTTTTGCCTTTTGCATCATTTGGTTGCAGTATTCAATTTGTTCATCATCAACAAGTGAAGTTCCAACTTCATAACCCTTTGCCTTTAAGAACGTGTAAGCCATACCGCCACCGATAATGAGTGTATCGCATTTTTCTAAAAGGTTAGAAATAACTTTAAGTTTATCTGCAACCTTTGCACCGCCTAAAATAGCAACGAAAGGGCGAACAGGGTTTTCTAAAGCGTCAGCCATAACTGAAAGTTCTTTTTCAATTAAGAAACCGCAAACTGCAGTGTCAACAAAGCCATATTCAGCAATAGCAGCAGTTGTTGCGTGTGAACGGTGTGCTGTTCCGAAAGCATCGTTTACGTAAATATCGCAGTAAGATGCAAGTTTTTTACATAATGCCTCGTCTCTCTTTTCTTCACCTTGTTCAAAACGGGTGTTTTCTAAAAGCACAACTTCGCCATCTTTAATGTTTGCAACTGCTTTATCAGCACTTTCACCAACAACGTCTTCTGCAAAAACAACTTTTTGACCAAGTTTTTCAGAAAGTTTTTCTGCAACAGGGCGAAGAGTGAATTTTTCTTTATCTTTAAGTGCTTTCTTTAAGTATTCAGCCTTTGCACTTTCTCTTTCGTTTTCTGGGAGTGCTTCAACAGCCTTCTTTTCTTTTTTGGTTAGTGAAAAACCAGGTGTGAAAATGTTGTGTGGCTTGCCCATGTGTGAACATAAGATTACCTTTGCACCTTGTTCAATCAAATATTTAATTGTTGGAAGTGCACCGTTAATTCTCGTTTCATCGGTAATAACGCCATCTTTCATTGGAACGTTAAAATCAACTCTAACAAGACATTTTTTGCCTTTTACTTGTACGTCTTTTATTGACTTTTTATTCATACATTACTCTCCTAACATTTATTTTTTAGTAATATTTTGCCACATTACCCTATTATAATGCTTCTTAATTATATAAAACAAATCCACTGTTTGTCAATCGTTTAACAGTGGATTTTCTTTTATTTGCAATATGTTTTTTATTTTTAGATAACGTTTTCTTTGACCGTTCTATAAGACTTAATACTCTTCGCAACGTTATAAATATGGTCGGCAACTCTTTCCAAATTTGAAATAGTTTGCAAGAAGATTGAACCGGCTTGTGCAGAACAAGAACCTTGCTTAACCCTATCGAGATGGCGTTGTTCAAGAACAGCACAGTAATCGTCGACATCTTCTTCAATGTCTTTAACTTGACCTAACAACGAAGTGTTCCTATCGTCAAACGCAGTAAACGCTATCATATACAAGTGGTTTACCTTTTCTAAAAATAATGTTAATTCTTCGATAGCATCTTTAGAAAGTTCAAGCCCGCTTTCTTTTAAACGGAGTGAATATTCCATAACGTTTTCAGCATAGTCGCCCACCCTTTCAACGTCTGAAACAACCTTAAAATACGAACCGACCTTTCTATCGTCTTCATCAGACAACTTTTTACCAACGAGTTTGGTTAGGTATGAAGTAATATTTTTATTGAGTAAGTTAAGCGTTTCTTCCCTTTCGGCAATTTCAGCAGTTTTGTCAACGTTAATATCCAATAACATTTGCATTGCATCGTTTACGTTGTTCTTTGCATATTCGCCCATTCTGACAATTTCCTTTCTAATGTTGCCAACTGCAACAGGTGGTGTTGATAATAGGCGGTCGTCAAGATACATAAAGTCTGGTTTTTCAACAGGTTTTTTAGCATCTGGAACGATTAAGCAAACTAACTTAACTATGTACTTTGTGAATGGAAGCAACACTATTGTCACAACAACGTTAAACAAGGTGTGGAAAACTGCAATTTGCGTGCCTGAATTTGGGCTTATGCTTGCAAAAAGACTGTTCACTTGGTTCTTACAAAGCCAAATTGGTGCAATAAAAATTAAGCAACCTATTGAGTTAAACAATAAGTGAACGAAAGCCGTTCTCTTTGCGTTTGTGGTTGTTCCAACAGAAGATAACACTGCCGTTAAACAAGTACCAATATTTGAGCCTAACGCCAAGAACAATGCGTTGTCAAACGATAAAATGCCTATCGACGCCAAAACAACCATTAAAGCAGTGATTGTTGACGAACTGTGAACGAGTGCTGTTAAGACTAAACCGATTAAAACGAGTAAAATTGGGTTATGGTCTGCTTGGAAAATGGTTTTTACCCAACCATGTGGCACGTTTTCACTGACAAACATTATTGCTTTTGCATATGTTGAAATAAATTCTAAACCAACGAAGATTAAGCCAAGCCCACCTAAAATACTGCCAATATTTGCTATTTTTTGGTTTTTAATAAGCATTGACATTAAAACACCGATACAGCCAAGCATTGCTGCAATAGCACCGATATCAATTGAGCCAACGCCTGAAAGCGAAACAATGTGTGCCGTGACCGTTGTACCAATGTTAGCACCCATTATAACGTTTGTGGCTTGTGCCAAAGTCAAAATCCCAACGTTAACAAAACCGACAAGCATGACCGTGGTTGCAGTTGAACTTTGAATTATACTTGTCACCGCCACGCCGACGCCAACGCCTGCGAACTTATTTGTGGTTATTCTGCCGAGCAATTTTTTCATTCCCCCGCCGGCAACTTGCTCTAACGATGCACCCATAATCTTCATACCGAACATCATAACGGCAACACCGCCAAACATAAAAAATACGTTCCAAATCATCTAATATATTTTCTCCTGTGAGTTAATTGTCAAAAAACTTTTTCTTTAGTTAATTTTATCATTTTTTATGTGGTTTGTAAATACGCAAAATTATCTTTTTACTTTTCCAAAACTATCCTGCATTTTGCTTAATTTTGTGTTAATTTTTAATTTAACAACAATTAAAAGGCAACGCTTATGATAATAAAATTAATACACAATATAATTATAAAAGATAGGTCAAATTATTGTCAAGCAAAGAATAAGGCTAAAAAGAAATTTTGTTTTCCTTTCTAGCCTTTTTTTAATAATTATTAGGTCAATTTAGTTGACTTTTTATTTGATTTTTGCTTTACCTTTTTGGAATTTCGCCTTCAGTTAAAAGGTTTGGATAGCCTTGTTGGCGGAGTGCCTCATAAACCCCAACGCACACCGAATTTGAAAGGTTAAGCGAGCGAGTTTCATTCATCATAGGAATTCTAACGCACTCATCGTAATGCTTTTCTAAAAGTGGTTCTGGAAGTCCTTTCGTTTCTTTACCAAACACCAAAAAGTCCCCGTCTTTATACTCAACGTCAGAGTGAATATTTTTTGCTTTGGTTGAGAAAAAGTAAAAGTTCTTTCCGTTATAGAACTTGTCCATAACTTCTTCAATGCTGTCGTAGTAAGATATATCAACAAAGTGCCAATAATCTAAACCTGCCCTTTTTAAGTACTTATCCGAAACTTCAAACCCCAAAGGTCTGACCATATGTAATTTGCTGTTGGTGACAGCACAAGTCCTAACTATATTGCCTGCGTTTTGTGGTATTTCAGGCTCAACCAAAACTATGTTTAACGCCATTTTTTCTCCTTTATATCCCGTTAATATCCCGAGTTAAAATCTTTATATAAACCACGCCGTCTTGAACTGATTAAATGATAGTCCTTTTCGACGCTTAATTTTGTTTTTACAATTTCGCTACTGCTTGATAAAACAACCTTGCCACGAATATCGGATATGCAAGCGTAATTCTTTGCACATAACGCCATTGGCACGCCGTTTGAAAACGCCCCCGCCCTAATCATAATTTGTGGCATAAATCCTTCAATCTTTTTAAATAGGCAAATTATAATATCGGCATCGCACAGCGTTAAAACCCGTGCCGATTCTGGAAAAAACAAGTCTTCTGCAACGATAATACCTATTTTCCCCGCCTTTGTGTCGTAAACCCTAAAATTTCCACCGCTTACAAACTCACTTTCGTCAATTGAGTGTGCCATATCCGAAACGCCCAAAATTTTGCCATTATCCGATATTACGGCAGAGTGGCGAAATTGACCGTAAGTATCGGTATCGCACCCACAAATGATAACTGACGACAACTGCTTTGACGCCATTGCTAAATCGTGGAAATATTCGGTTTCCCCACTTAATTCTTTTTTATAACTGACAAGCCCTAATCCATTAAACCCGAAAACGACAATATCACTGCCGTTTATTTTTTGCAAATTTTCTTCTAAAACTTGATTTAAAGTGCCGTTTGTCACAAAACTTAACTGCATATCGCTCTCCTACGCAAAAACCATACATAGTATTTTATTTTTGCGTAAGATTTTTTGTTAAAGGTTTTTATCTATTAGTTCTATAATTTCATCAGTGTTTTCTGATTGATATATTTTTAGTTTTAAGTCTTTTATGCCCGCAACGCCCTTGAAGTAATATGGAACGAACTTTCTAAACTCAATGGCAACCTTTTTGTCAGGCTTTCTTTCTCGCATAAGGCAGATATGCTCTATTATGTAATCTTTTAAGGTTTTATCGCACTTTGTTTCAGTCAACTGCGAAACCAAAAACGGGTCGCTTAAAGCACCACGGGCAAGCATTACGCCATCTGCACCCGTTCTATCAAGCATTTTATCCGCATCTTCTTTAGTAAATATTCCACCATTTGCAATAATAGGGATATTGACTGATTTTTTTGCTTTATATATTGCGTCAAAATTAGGCTCGCCCGAATAGTAATCTTCCCTAACTCTGCCGTGTATGGTCACCATACTTGCACCGGCGTCTTCTGCCATTTTTGCAAACTCTGATGCAAAATCATCACCTCTTTTTAAGCCTATTCTAGTTTTAACCGTTATGGTTTTGCCACTTTTTACGCACGCTTTAATTATAAGTTCGGCTTTTTTAAGGTTGTTTAATAAAGCACTGCCTTCACCGTTTTTATATACTTTTGGAACGGGACAGCCCATATTTATATCTATGATTTTAAATGGTGCAAGTTCTTCACTTTCGCAGGCCGAACGCATATAATAGGCTTCCGAACCGAAAATTTGGGCGACAGTGTTATCTATATCGGAACCCGAATATAAAAGTTCGTTTGTGCCTGCACTTTTATAGATTAAGCCCTTTGCACTTACAAGTTCGGTAAAAACAAGCCCTGCACCGCATTCTAACTGCAATTTTCTTATTGCGTAATCGGTGTACCCAGCAATAGGTGCTATAAACACGTTATTTTTGATAGATAAATCGTTGATTGATAGTTTGCTTGCTTTCATTTTTTACCCTTTTTTTAAATATCAATATTAAGTTTATCAAACATACGCTAAAATAGCAAGCGATTATGGCTATTGCACTGCCATAAATATTTAATTCCCTTGTGTTTAACAATAAAATATTTAGCATTATTTTTATAATAACGCCAACTAAAAGAGTTAAAACGGGCGTATATAACTTTCCCTTTCCTATAAGCACCGAATTGCATACCTGCACAAGTGATAATAAAACCACGATTGGGCTACATAGCCTTAACAAATTGATTGCCACTTGCTTTTGGTCAATTGGCAATCCCGAAAATAAAAAGTTGATTGTAAATGGCGAAAACAACAGCAAAAACAAGGTGCAAGGCAAGGTTATAAGCAAGGTTAGCCACACTATTTTTTTAGAGTTCTTATACGCATCTTCCACGCTTTCGCAAGAAGAAACGGTTGGCACGGCAACCGTTGATAAACCATAGCAGACCGAGACGGGCAAGTTTATAACCGTCATAACAACGCCCGAAAGAAGCCCAAACAACACGGTTGCGTTTGGCAAATATTTGCTTAAAATGTTTATGGTTAAAAAACTGTCCACAACTTGTGAAAAAGGGATTAACACACCTATAAGCGTTATGGGAAATGCAGTTTTTATTATAGACTTTGCATCAGGTATAAAGTTTTTATTTTGACTGATATAGATTTGATTTTTTCTATTGTAAAATTTATAACAAAAAAATAAATATGCTAATGCAACCAATTCTGAAAGGGTTATGGCAAGCGTTGCCCCTGCAACGCAAAGTGGAACGTTTGGATAAAACAAGTTGATAAAAAACACGCCGAGTAAAAGTTTGAAAACTTGCTCTAAAATTTGCGAAACGGCTGTTGGTCGCATATTCATATTGCCTTGAAAATAGCCACGAAAACACGAAATAAGCGAAACTAAAAAAACTGCTGGCGATAAAAATAGATATGCCGTTTTTGCCTCGTCATTACCTTGAAAAAGAGCAAGTGGATAAGAAAAGATTGCCATAAAAGCCGTGGCTAAAAGGCCAAATATTGCAAATAGTTTTATACTGCTGTTTAACAATCTTTTTGAAAAAAGTGGGTCTTTCTCTTTTGCAATAAGCCTTGATAGTGCGTTTGGCACACCTGCCCCAGAAAAATCTAACAGTAATGTATATACGGGAAAAACCATTTGATATAGCCCTAAACCATACCCGCCAAGTCTGTTTGTTAAAGGTATCCTATATAATGCACCCAAAAACTTTGCTATAAATGCACCTATCCCTAAAATCACTGCTCCGTTTATTATGCCGTTTTTTACTTTCATATGTAATAATGACCACGAAAAAATCGTGGTCATTAAACGGAAAAATTACTCAAATTGTTTAGATAAGAAGGACGCTCCTAATCGAGCAATCTTAACATCTTCTGCTTTAAAGTGAGAAGACTTATCTTTATCAAAGACTATCAAAGCACCATAACAATCGCCACTTGAGATTATTGGAACGATTATTTGATTTTCAGCCTGAAAATCGTAATCAACACAAAGGTCGATAATTGTTCCGCCGTCAACTCTGGACGATACAACGCTCTTTCTGTCTTTTAACACGTTTTCTAAACTTTTGGAAACGTTTTTGCCAATCGCATCTTTCATTTTACCTTTTGATACATATAAAATATTATCGTTGTCAGTTATTAAACAGACTTTTTCGGTAATTTCTTCAATGCCGTCTGCAACTATTTTCACAAAGTCGTTTATAGACGAAATGGGCGAATATTTGCTTATAACTAAATTTTCTTTATCTGTATAAATCTCTAATGGGTCACCCTCTTTTATTCGAAGTGTTTTTCGAATTTCTTTTGGGATAACCACTCTGCCTAGTTCGTCAATTCTTCTAACTATTCCCGTGCCTTGCATCACAATTCCTCCGCTAAAAGTATTGTGTGTAGGTTTTTTCGTTTTATACAAACAATTTAAAAAAATAAAAGCAGAGTTTTTTTGCTCTGCTTTTTTATTTTGTATATTTGTTTTATATTAGTTTTGCCAAGCACTTGGCATCGTTCTATTTTTCTTAAACCATTCTGTATCTTTTATTTTAAGACTATTGTTTGAGCCAACGTAAACAACTTTTGGTGGCACAATCTCATTATTTTCATCAATGCTTTCACTTAAAGAACGCACCATCACGTTGCCGTTAAGTTCTTTATATTCGCCATCGTTAGAATATTTTTTTGTACTTGAATTATACTTGGTTTTTATATATACAGGTACAAAAACCTTATCGGTATACGGTGCAATCCTATCGATATACGCTTGTGATGGAAAAGTGTTTGCCGAATTCTGCGTATATTCTACACTGCCCGCACAACAACAAGCAACCGAAATCTTTGGTCTAATAATACTTAACAAACAATCGTTTGAAGATGTTGGTGAGCCGTGATGACCTGCCTTAAAAAGTTCAACTCTTGGCAAGGTGTTATATTGCACTAAATATTCTTCGCCATCTTCTTCCAAATCGCCGGTAAATAAGAAATATTTATCGTTATGATTAAACATAACGCAAACCGAATAATTGTTTTCGTCAGAAGATTTATGCTCATAATAATAGTTATACAAAATTTCCATACTCATATCTTCTGCAAGTTCAAAAACACGTTGTGCACCATTTGTTTGGTTATAACAATCAAGTGCTGTGTAATGGGTTGCACCATTAGCAACTTCTTCATCACGACTTGTATAGTATTTGCTTAATAGAGTTTGGTTGCCCTTTTCGGTTAGCAAATCTTTATTTGAAAGGTTAAAGTCTATAATAGTTTGGCACTCGTAAAGGTCAAAAATACTTGGTTGCTTACTTGACCTTACAAATCCATCAATATGGTCTTGGTCAGAGTGCGTGACTATAACGTATTCTAAAATCGTGTCAGTCATATATTTATTTATATAACTTTGAATACTTCTTACACTATTTAACCTGCTCCCCGCATCTATTAAAATATCAGTTTCACCAGCCTTAATATAAACACAGTCGCCCGCCTTATCATTCCCAAGCATCATAAAGTGAAAAGACATTTCGTCATCTTCTAAAACTTGTGGATATTCTGATGGTGGTGGGTCCTCTGGTGGCTCTTTTTCAAGAAATAAACTTTCTAAAAGTTGACAACCACCAAAAGTAGTTAGCGACATTATAAGACAAAGCAATATTGATAATGTCTTAAAAAAACTTTTACTCATATTTTATAACAATTTTTCTCTTAAAAATTCGTTTGGATTTGGTGAAAGATAACTTAACGGAATATCAAACACTGTTAAGCAACCTGTTTTGCCTTCTTTTGCTAGTTTTGCAACAGCCCTTCCGTATGCTGTTAAAACACTGCCCGTAAACTCTGGGTTTGAATCAAGTTTAAGCGAGAATTCAACCAAATGCGAATTGTCTTTTGTGGTGTTTCCCGAACGGAAAACAAAGCCACCGTGCGAAAGTTTCTTTTGCATTTCATTAACTTCATCTTCCGAAACAAAGTTTACTATTGTGTCGTAATCTGCAAAGTAGTTTGGCATAGTTTTAATTTGGTTTTCTATCTTTTCTTTATCTGCACCATCGCAAACAGCAACAAAGCACTCTCTTAAATGCTTTTCACGAGTGGTAAGTTCAGGGTTTACACCACTTCTAACAGCATCTAACGCTTGTTCTTTTGGAATTGTGTATTGAATAGCATTTTTAACGCCTTCTATTCTTCTTAAAGCATCGCTATGGCCTTGTGAAACGCCTTTGCCCCAAAAAGTGTAATCATTTCCGTTTGGCAAAACTGCCCCTAAAAGCATTCTCATTATAGAAAACAAACCTGGGTCCCAACCGATGCTGATTGCTGAAAGGGTGCCGTTTTCTTTTGCAACCTTATCAAGTTTTGCAAAATATTCTGGAATTTTTGCGTGCGTGTCAAAAGAGTCCACCGTGTTAAAGTCTTTTAACATGTTTGCAGTTGTTTCTGGCAAGTCTGTTGCACTTCCGCCACACAACAACAACACGTCAATTTGACCTTTGAACTTTTCTAAATCGTTAATTGAATATACAGGAAAGTTTACCACAGGAGTTAATTTTTCTGGGGCTCTTCTTGTAAAAATACCAACACACTCCAAGTCGTTTGCTTTTTCAACAGCATAGCAAACGCCCTTGCCTAAATTTCCATAACCAACAATACCAACTTTAATCATATTATCACCTTGTTTTTTTATTATATTTTACTATGTTTTAAACTTGTTTGTAAACTTTTCTTATAAAAGTATTTTTTATAAGCGTTATAAGAATAATTTAACTGTTTATTAAGTCATTTTACGACCAAATATTACAATTTTTATTTTCCTTTTTATTATATAATGATTTTGCATTTTAGTCAATATTAAGGAGAAAATTTATAGTGAATTTTTTACGAAAAAACTTGGATTACGTTTTAGTTTTAAGATACTTTTTCTTAACAGTTGTTTTTATGTTTTTTAACTGCATTGAAGTTCAGATTTTGCCATATTCATCGGCAATTTTTACAACTGCGATTTTGCTTAAAAGTTCACTTATAATAACGCCGTTATGTTTTTTAGCATCGTTTGTACTACTTGGCGACGTGGGGCTTTTGGGGGCAAACGCTATTTTTGTTTTAGTGTTAGTGCCTATCGCCTTTATTTATAGAAAGTTTTGCGTTAAATCATATTTTGAGTTTACCTTGTTTAATTTTGTGGGGATGCTTGGGTTTGTTTTTATAGGAAGTTCAAGCCAAAACATTTTGCTTGAAAAAAGAATTTTAACAAGTGTATTATCAACCTTTATTTGCTTTTTAGCAATAATCGCTGGGAAATCTATAAAGGAAAAAGGCTTTAGATTTAAACTTGATTTTGAAGATTATTTTTCCATTTTTATTATGGCGGGAATTTTGGGGCTTGGCGTTTGCAACTTGCTTTCGCCCTTTATTTTTAAGGGCGTTAGCGTTTTTATAATTTTGCTATGTTGTTTTATTTTTCCATCAGGACTTTCAACAGTGGTTTCCGCCGTTTTCGGCTTGACACTTTCGGTTTATTATAACAACCTAAATTACGTTTCAATCTTTATTCTTTACGGCGTGTTTTCACAAAGCCTTTTAGCCACTTCTCGCCACCTTTCCGCCCTTGCGGTTTTGGCGTGTGATTACGCTTTACAAGTGGTTTTTTCCATTTATCCAAGTTATACAACAACGCATTTTGTTTGCATTTTATTCGGCTCGCTTGCCTTTTGTGTTTGCCCTACCACTTTCTTAAAAAGTTTTAAGGATAAAATAACTTCTTTTAGGGAAAAACAGTTGGTTAGGCAAACCATTAACAGAAACCGAATTGTTTTATCCAACAAGTTGTTTGACGTTTCAAACGTTTTTGCCGAAATGGCAAACTCTTTTAAGTTATTTAAAAAACACAATCTTTGCGAACAATCAACAAAAACTATTATTGAAAAGGAAATTGCAACCTGTGTTTGTCGTTCTTGCGATAATTTTGATAAGTGCAAGAAAAACGAACGTGCAATCAATCTTTCTATAACAAAATTGATTGATATTGGTTTTGCCAAAGGCAAACTTTCTTTAATTGACTTGCCAACAGAGTTAAGCAAGACTTGTGTTCACCCTAACAATATTTTATTTGCAATCAACAAGTTGCTTGCCGATTATAGAGCAAGATTGATTGAAAATGCCAATCTTGAAATAGGCAGAGATTTGATTGCCAAAGAAGCGTTTGGTATTTCTGAAGTTTTGCGTTCACTTGCCCTAGAATCAGGGCAGTTATTAAAATTCCACAACAAACTTGAAAAAACGCTTTATGAAAATCTTTTTAAGGCTGGCTTTTTTGTCACTGAACTTTTGCTTTACGGGGAAGAAGATAGACTTAACGCAAGCATAATTATTTGTATGGAAGAGTTTTCACTTGTCGAATTAGTAAACGTGGTTAGCAAAACGCTTAACACCCAAATGGAAATAGAAAATAGGTCGCAAGTCAACCAACAAAAAACTTACATTTCGCTTAAAAAGTCAAATGAATATGAGGCTGTTTTTGGGATTGCAAAAGCCGTTAAGGACGGCTCGACTAAAAGTGGCGACACTTACGCTATGGCTAAAATTTCTTCAGACAAGGTTTTGCTTGCATTATCCGACGGAATGGGCAGTGGGCTTGATGCTGAAAACGTGTCTTCCACCTCTTTATCTTTAATAGAAAGTTTTTACAAGGCTGGCTTAAACGACCAATTGATTTTGGACACGGTAAACCAACTTTTATCAATTAATACCGAGGACTTTTTTACCGCCCTTGACATTTCTGTTATTGACTTAAAAAAATGTTCTGCCGATTTTATTAAGTATGGTGCACCATACGGGTTTATCGTTAATGAAAACGGTATTAGAATAGTTGAGGGTTCTTCCCTACCACTCGGCATAATTGACGGGCTTAAGCCTTCAATTGCCACAACGCAATTAAACGATGGCGATATGGTGGTGCTTTTAACTGACGGGATTAGTGATGCCTTTAATAACTCGGGTGCAATAATCGATTTTTTAAGAAGTTTACCTGCAAAAAACCCGCAAACCCTTGCAGAGCAAATACTAAATAAGGCTGTTGAACTTAACCAAAACCAAGTTAAAGACGATATGACCGCACTTGCCGTTAGAGTTTTCAAAAGACAAAAATTATAAAATAAATAATAAAAACCCCATACCGTTTGGTATAGGGTTAATGGTGGGGGCGGTAAGGCTCGAACTTATGACCTCTTGCATGTCAAGCAAGCGCTCTAACCAACTGAGCTACGTCCCCTTTCGCCTAAATATATTAGCACATTTTGGCTTAATTTTCAAGCGTTTTTATATCGGTTAGTAAAAAGTTTTTTATTGTTTTTTATTTGTTAATTTTGATTTGCAAGCGTTATTTTTGCAGTTAGCACAGTTGCACCCACAAGAAGTTTTGCCGTTTTTTTTGTCTATAACGGCTTTTATTATTGCAAAGACCACAATGGCTATGCAAAATATTATAATTAAAACGTCAAACCAATTCATATTATACCTTTTTGTTTAGTGGACGCTTTTTGTTAAGTGTTCTGATTACAATTATAAAAATAATTATTGATAAAATTATGCTAACGCTTGCTAAAATCGACCACAAAGACCATTCGTTAAACATTGTGCAGAACACATACGTTATAGCAGATGAAATAAACGAGGTTGTTATCCAGAATAAAACGGTTAATTTTAGTTTACCTTTTCCAAGTTCACCCCTTGCTGCACCAACTGATGCAAGGCAAGGAATAGTTGTCATATTAAACACTATAAACGATATTAGCCCCGGCCATTCTATACCCGTTGCGGCTATCATTGCAACCACTTCATAACCTTCTTGCCCAAACTCGCCACTTGCAATAAGTGTTTCAAGTTGAGCGATGATTTCAGGGGACAAAATGCCACTGTTGACAAGTCCGCTAGGGTCTAACTTAAAGGTTGCCAAAACAACTGCTGAAAGTGTTAAAAAGCCTGCAACAACGTTTTCTTTTGCAATAAGCCCTAAAATTGCGGCAACTGCAAAAACCCAACCGAACAAGCCAAGTTGACTTCCAAAGCCAAGTGGTGTGAATAAAGGCTGAATAAATCTTCCAATTGATGCTAATATCGAGTCGGTTATCGAATCAACCATTTTCCAATCCCAACCAAAGTTTGATAAAAACCAAATTACGATTGTCGATGCCAATATTATTGTGAAAACTTTTTCAATATAGTGCTTTATCTTATCCCACAAATGCACCATTAAAACCTTAAAACTTGGCAAGTGATATTCAGGGAGTTCCATAATAAACGGTGCTATATTGCCCCTTTGGGTTGTGCCACGCATTACCAAAATTGATAACACTGCAACCACCATACCCAAAACGAACATTGAATAAGTTATAATTTCAGCATTGCCAATATTAAAAGCCAAAACTATTGCACCAGAAACGGCTGCAAGAATTGGCATTTTTGCACCGCAAGTGAAAAATGGAATCGTTCTAATGGTCAACGTTCTTTCTTGTTCGTCGGCAAGCGTTCTCGTGTTCACGATTGCAGGAACTGAACAGCCGAACCCCATTACCATAGGGATAAAAGCCCTGCCTGAAACGCCAAATTTTCTAAAAATTCTGTCCAATATAAAGGCAACACGTGCCATATATCCCGTATCTTCTAAAATGCTTAAAAGCAAAAGCAAAAATACGATTTGTGGAACAAAAGATAACACGGCAGAAAGCCCGCTTAATATTCCGTCGTTAAATAGTCCAATCACCCAAGGGGTTGAAGTTAAACTTTCAATGCCATTGCCTATTAAACCAAACAAATACGAAACGCTTATATCCATTAAATTAAATAGCAAAACGCCTGGTGATGATAAACCTTCGCCCGAGCCGAAAAGCCCTTCAAACGCCGTGCCTGATAAGGACACCCAATTATCATTTATTAACCCGCCCAAGTATAAAAAGTTTTGCGAGAAAGTCAAGTGGAAAATTGAGAATAAAATTAGCAAAAATATTGGTATTCCCACCCACTTATTTGTCAAAACTCTGTCGATATTATCCGACTTTGTAGTTCTAATTCCCTTTTGCCTTCTAATCAATAGTGGCGAATAATTTTTTGAAATAAATTTATATCTTGCGTCTGCTATAAGTGCTTCAAAATCCGTGCCAAAAAGTTCGTTATTAAAGGTCGCCTTAAACTCTTCAACCATTTTAACCGTTTGGGCGTGCATTTTAACTTCAATCTCGTCATTTTCCACGAGTTTGATTGCGTGGAAAAGCGGATTTTCAACGTTTTGCCCCGAAAGAGCAATCCTAACGTCCCCAATCAAGTGGGCAATTTCACTGCCCTCTAATACAGAATAACCTTTCCTTTGATAGTTTGAAACTTTTATCGCCCTATCCATCAACTCGGTTAGCCCCGTTTCTTTTAATGCTGAAATTTTTATAACAGGTATTCCAAGCCTGTTTTCAAGTTCCTTTTCGTCTATTTTATCGCCTTGTTTTTCAAGCATATCGGTCATATTTAAGGCGATTACCATTGGCACGTCTATTTCCATAATTTGCGTGGTTAAGTATAGGTTTCTTTCCAAATTGGTCACGTCAACTATGTTTATAACGCAGTCTGGTTTTTCATCAATTATGTAATTTCTTGAAACAACTTCTTCTGGCGTGTATGGAGAAAGTGAATATATGCCCGGCAAGTCCACAATACTTACAGGCTCTGCACTTTTTTTATATTTGCCCTCTCTTTTATCAACCGTCACGCCCGGCCAATTGCCAACGTGTGCTGTTGAGCCGGTTAAGACGTTAAAAAGCGTGGTTTTGCCACAGTTTGGGTTGCCTGCTAACGCAAACCTTTTCATTACTTAATAACCTCCATTTCAACACATTCTGCCTCTGTGTTTCTTATGGTCAATTCATATCCCCTAATGGTAATTTCAATAGGGTCACCAAAAGGTGCTTTCTTTCTTAAAAATATTTCCGCCCCCGGTGTGACGCCCATATCTAAAAGCCTTCTTCTAATGCGAGTTTCACCTTCAATTCTTTTTACAATTCCTTTTTCGCCTATAGAAAATTCGCTTAATTTTTTCATATTTTTATGCTCCCTATTTCCTGCTACAACAAATGTGAAATATGTTTCACTTTTTTATCAAAATAATATTATCATTTTTTTATCAAACTTGTCAAACGAAAATGTGAAACTTTTTTCAATTTTTTAACAAATTATGAAATTTTTTTCACATTTAGTAATTCACTTGACACAAATTACCTTTTATTATATAATATCGGTATGAAAAACGTTAAAAGAGAACCAAGGCAAGAGCGTTCTATTGAAAAGAAAAACCGAATAATTGATGCTGGATATCAACTGTTTTCAGAGGTTGGGTATTACGGCACAAACACTGCTGAAATTGCAAAGCGTGCTGGCGTTTCAACCGGCATTGTTTATGGGTATTTTCAAGATAAAAGGGATATTTTAATTTGTGTTTTAGACGTTTATATAAATAAGGTTTTTGAGCCTATTTATAAAATGTTTGATAAACTTTCTGCACCTATCGACTATTCTATTCTTATGCCAGAAATTATTGATTTAATTATCAAAACACATAAAAAACACGCCAAAATTCACGAGGTTTTGCACTCGTTAAGTAGCACGGATGAGGCTGTTAATGCCGAATTTATTGCACTTGAAGATTCAATAACTATGAAGATTGGCGATAAACTTGTTTCACTTGGGCAAAAAAAGGAAAATTTGCTTGAAAAAATCCATTTTGCAATGGACATTATACAATCTTTTTCTCACGAATATGTTTTTGATAAGCACGATTACATAGATTATTTTTCTATGCGTGAAATGGTTATTAACGTGTTGATAAACCTATTCAAAGATTAATAAATTTAAAGTTAAAAGCCGACCAATTGGTCGGCTTTTTTGTTTTCTTTATTTTTACACTTTTTTTCTTAAAATATCGCCCTCGTTCAACTTAACGCTTGTGAATAAGCGGATTTTTTGTTGAACAATTTTTGCATCGACAACTTCTTCGCCCTTTTCGTCTTGCATTTTTTCAACTTTAATCACCTTGTTAAAACTGTCTGTTGGCGATAACACTTCAAGTTCATCGCCCACCATAAACCTATTGCGTTGCTCGATAATGGCATAATCATTATTTTGATTGCCACTAACAACGTTTGCCATAAATTTAAAGGTGCCTTTACTTTGGCTATCGTCATAATTCACTGTTCTATCATTAAAGCCTGTGATATATGCCGTGGTAAACTCTCTATGTGCAGTCTTTTTAAGTTCTTCTTGGTAAAGTGGGTTATTCTTATATTCAGCACCTTGATTATAGTAAGCGTCAAGGGCTCTTCTATATGCGTTTACAACTGTTGCTAAATAATATTCAGACTTCATCCTGCCCTCAATCTTAAACGAGCAAACGCCAGCCTTTGCCAAACCGTCTATGTAGTCTAAAAGGTTAAGGTCCTTACTATTCATAATGTAAGTTCCACGCTCGTCTTCTTCAATGTCCATAAACCCACATTCAGAATCTTTTTCCCTAATAGAATAATTCCATCTGCACGCTTGCACGCACTCGCCCCTATTGCTTGACCTTCCCGTGCGATAATCGGATAACAAGCATCTGCCACTATAAGAAATGCACATTGCACCGTGAATAAAAGTTTCAATTTCCATTTCAGGAACTTTTTGTTTTATTTCACTTATTTCTTCAAGCGACAATTCCCTTGCCAAAATTACCCTTTTTAAGCCTTGTTTTTGCCAAAATTCCACAGTTTTATAGTTTAGCGTGTTGGCTTGCGTTGAAAGGTTTATCGAAAGGTTTGGTGCAACCGTTCTTGCAAGATAGATTAAGCCCGTGTCCGAAACTATTGCCCCGTCAACCTTTGCATTTTCCAAAAACTTAAAGTATTTTTCGGCTTGTTCCATATCATCGTTTCTACCGAAAATATTAACCGTCACGTAAACCTTTTTGCCTAGGTTATGTGCATATTCAACCGCTTCAACAATTTCTTCATCGGTAAAGTTGCCCGCAAGTGCCCTTAAACTAAAATGTTTACCGCCAATATACACTGCGTCTGCACCAAAATAAAATGCCGTTTTTAATTTGTTCATATCGCCCGCTGGCGACAAAAGTTCAATTTTGTTCATAATATTTTTTCCGTTATGCTTATTCCGTCTTCTATGTCAATTATTTCTGACTTTAAGGTCTTATCCGTTGTGATTGCACTTAAAAAGTTTTCCATACTGTGCTTTATTGTGTTGTGCCTTTTTGGTGCTATTTTATCTTCGCCCACGTATCCACGAAACAACACGTTATCAGCAAACAACACGCCACCTTTATTCAAAATTGCAATAAGGTGTGGCAAATATTCAAAGTAATGCCCTTTTGGACCGTCTAAAAATATAAAATCATATTCGCCCGTTAGAATAGGGATAATTTCAGATGCATCGCCTTGAAATATCTTTGCCCTTTCTTGCACCCCAAATTCTTGATAATTATTTTTTGCAATCTTAATTTTTTCTTCGTCTATCTCTATGCCCGTCAAACTTGAATTTGGACTTTTTAATAGCATTGCTATGCCAGAAAGCCCAACGTTGACGCCAATTTCTAAAATTCGGTTAGGGCGTTTTTCTTCAATAGTTTTAAGCAAAATCTCAAACGATTGTTTCCTTAAAACAGGCTCGCCGTCAGACATTGCCTTTTCTCTTAAAGTGTAAATTCTTTGCAATTACATCACCATAACGACAGGTAAAATCAATGGATTTTTCTTTGTCGCCTTAAACAAATAATTTTTGATACTGCGTCTTATCACGCCTTTTAACTCGTTTTCATCTTTAAGTGAACGCAAGTCGATTCTTTCTAGCGTATGCACTACGTTAGACTTTGCTTCTTCTAGCATTTGCTCGGTTAAAGCTAAACCTTTTGCGACTATTTCAATCGAGTTTAGGCTAACTGTCAATTCATCAATGCCAACAGCAACAACCACTAACCCGTCAACTGATAAGTGTATTCTTTCTTTTAACACTAAACTATCTGCACCGTCAATCCCCACACCGTCAACAAACCTTGAGCCTGCAACAAATTTTTCGCCAAACTTCATTGTGCTTTCAGTCAATTCAACCGTGTCGCCTATTTCGGCAATAAGGGTGTTATGCGGTTTCAAACCCACGCTTTTGGCAAGTTGAACGTGCTTTTTAAGGTGCCTATACTCGCCGTGGACGGGTATAAAGAATTTTGGGTTGACAAGCGTGTGCAACATCTTTAACTCGCCTTGACAAGCGTGCCCCGATGCGTGGATTGGCTCTAACGATTCGTAAATGACTTCTGCACCTAACCTATAAAGGTTATTGATAACGCCATAAATCATTTTTTCGTTGCCTGGGATTACGGACGCACTTATTACAACAGTGTCGTTTTCACCTATTACCACTTTATTAAACTCGCCACAAGCCATTCTCGTCAACGCACTCATAGGTTCGCCTTGCGTTCCCGTTGAAACGATTAAAATTTGCTTATCGGTATAGTTTTTTATTTTTTCAACGTCGATTATAAGCCCGTTTGGAATTTTAAGTTCGCCAATTTTAGCCGCCGCCTCTGCGATATTTACCATACTTCTGCCAGAAAAAGCAACTTTTCTTTTATACTTTTCTGCAAGGTCAAGTATTTGTTGCAATCTGTGAACGTTAGATGCAAAGGTTGCGATTATAAGTCGCCTTTCCATATTGTCGGCAAAAACGTGGTCAAGCGTTTCTTTAACAGCCGATTCGCTTATGGTCGTTCCGCCTATTTCTATATTGGTTGAATCGGCAAGCATAAGCAAAACGCCTTTCTTGCCTATTTCTGAAATCCTTGATAGGTCTATAATTTCACCGTTTACAGGCGTATAATCTACCTTAAAATCGCCCGAGTGGAAAACCACGCCCACAGGGGTTGTGATTGATAACGCCACTGCACCTGCAATCGAGTGATTAACGTTGATAAATTCAATACTAAAACAGCCGAGTTTTATAACGCTTCCCGCTTTTATACAGTTTAGGCTGACTTCGTTTAGTTTATGTTCTTTCAACTTGTTTTCAACAAGTGTTAGCGATAATTTTGTGCCGAAAACGGGTGCGGAAATTTCCTTTAACACGTAAGGAAGTGCACCTATATGGTCTTCGTGGCCGTGTGTTATGATAATGCCACGAATTTTGCTTTTATTTTCTGCCAAATACGATACGTCTGGTATAACCACGTCTATCCCCGGCATATTGTCGCCCGGGAAGGTTAAACCTGCATCAATTATGATAATATCCTTGCCAAACTCCAAAGCCGTCATATTTTTGCCGATTTCGCCAACGCCACCTAAAAACCTTACTTTCAATGTTTTTTGCTCTGACTTTTTATCGGCTTTTTTACCCAACTTTTTCGTCGATATTTTTACCGCTTTAACACTTTTGACTTTGTTTTCTTTTATTTTTTTTGGCTTTGCAATTTTTTTGGTCTCTTTTGCTTTGCCTTTAACTTTATTTTCTTTCAATTTTGCTCCTTAAATTTAAGCCACGAATTATATTTTTCCATTTGTTATTATACACTTTTTTTTACAAAATGTAAACGGTATTGAAAAGACAAAAAAAATATTTGTTTTTTTGGGCTGTAAAACGCTTGAAAATTTTGTAATATAAATGTATAATATTAAAAATAATATAAGTTTTTAAATTTTGTACAAATTAACTATTTTTAGGAGTGTAGATAATGAGAGTTTTTAACTTTGCAGCAGGTCCATCAACCTTACCTTTGCCTGTTTTAGAACAAGCACAAAAGGAACTTTTAGACTATAACAACACTGGTATGAGCATTATTGAAATGAGCCACCGTGGTAAGCCTTTTATGGCTGTCAACGACGAGGCTAACCAATTGCTCCGTGAACTTATGAATATCCCTGATAATTATTCAGTTTTATTCGTTCAAGGTGGTGCATCTCAACAATTTGCAGCAGTTCCTCTTAACCTATTAAAGAACGGCAAAGCCGATTATATTTTGACCGGCAATTTTGCTACTAAAGCCTATGAAGAAGGCTCTAGGTTCGGTGATATGGCTATTGCAGCATCTTCTAAAGAAGATAAATTTACTTATATCCCTGACATGAAAAACGTTAAGTTTAGAGATGGTATTGATTACGTGCATACAACTTACAACAACACCATTTTTGGAACAAGATACACAGAACTTCCTAAAACCGATGCAACACTTGTCACTGATATGAGTTCTTGCATTTTGAGTGAAGTGGTTGACGTTTCTAAATTCGGTTTAATCTATGCAGGTGCTCAAAAGAACATTGCTCCTGCTGGCTTAACAATCGTTATAGTTAGAAAAGACTTGATTGGCAACGCACTTCCACAATGCCCAACAATGCTTAATTATGCTATTCAAGACAAAAATAATAGTTTATATAACACTCCACCTTGTTTCCCTATCTATATGTCACTTTTAGTGTTTAGATGGCTTAAAAATCTTGGTGGTGTTAAGGCAATTCAACAAATTAATGAAGAAAAAGCAAAACTCTTATATGATTTTATTGACAACTCTTCTTTCTATACGAATAACGTTAATAAAAAAGACCGTTCAATTATGAACGTGCCTTTCGTTTCACCTAGTGAAGAACTTGACGCTAAATTTGTGAGCGAATCTGCAAAAGCAGGTCTTGCATCACTTAAAGGTCATAAAGTTTTAGGTGGTATGAGAGCGTCTATCTATAATGCTATGCCTATTGAAGGCGTTAAAGCACTTATTGAATTTATGAAGAAATTTGAAATGGAGAATAAGTAAAAATGAAAAATATTTTGACCTTAAACGCAATTAGTCCTGTTATTAACGACGTGTTTGATTCAACCTATAACGTTTCAAGCGACGTTTCTAGTCCTGTTGGCATTATGCTCCGTTCTTTCAAGATGCACGATTATAAACTTGATGAAAACACGGTTGCTATTGCAAGAGCAGGTGCTGGCACAAATAATATCCCTGTAAACGAATATGCTGAACAAGGCGTTGTTGTTTTCAATACCCCTGGTGCAAACGCTAACGCTGTTAAAGAATTGGTTTTAGCGGCTCTTTTAATCGGTTCAAGAAATATTATCAACGCTAACACTTGGGTTAGAACTCTTAAAGGCAAAGGCGATGAAGTTGGTAAACTTGTTGAAAAAGGCAAATCTCAATTTGCCGGTCAAGAAATCAAGGGCAAAACGCTTGGCGTTATCGGGCTTGGTGCTATCGGTGCTTTGGTTGCAAACTCTGCCCTAGACCTTGGTATGAAAGTTTGCGGTTATGACCCTTTCCTTTCTGTCGGTGCTGCTTTAAGGCTTTCTTCTGACGTTAAAATCGTTAAGGAACTAAATGATATCGCTAAAAACTGTGATTATATCACTATTCATATCCCTTATATCCCTGACCAAAACAAAGGTCTTATCAATGCTGGTTTAATCAGAAAGATGAAAGACGGCGTTGTTCTTATCAACTGTGCAAGGGGCGAAATCGTTGATAACAACGATATTATCAAGGCCACTGAAAGCGGAAAGGTTGCTAAATATATTGTGGACTTCCCTGCTGATGAACTTATTGACGTAAATAACGTTATTTGCATCCCTCACCTTGGTGCTTCTACCGAAGAGGCTGAAGATAACTGTGCTGTTATGGCTGCAAAACAACTTATTGACTATATCGAAAACGGCAACGTTGTAAACAGTGTAAACTACCCAACTTGCTCTATGCCAAGAACAACGGCTTACAGATTGGTTATTCTTCATAAAAACACCAAAAACATTATCGCTCAAATTACCGGTACTGTTGGAAACGAAGGCATTAATATTTCTAACCTAACAAACCAAAGCAAAGGCGATTACGCTGTGACAATTCTTGATATTGACAACGCTGTTTCTGACCAAGCAATCGAACACATTTCAAAAGTTGAAAACATTATTAAGGTTAGAGTTATTAAGTAATTAAATCTAAACACAAAAAAGGTGGTAGAAATTACCACCTTTTATTTTTGTTAAAATGCGAACATATGTTTGACTTTTTTATTTTTAACATATATACTATATATAAGAAAGGTGAACTATGTTAGACTTAAAAAAACTTGAAATTTTATCTGATGGTGCTAAATACGACGTGTCGTGCTCTTCAAGTGGCTCAAAGCGAAAGAACGTTAACGGACTTGGCAACGCTTGTTTTTCTGGGATTTGTCATTCTTTTACCCAAGATGGCAGGTGCGTTTCTTTGCTTAAAATTTTGTTGAGCAACGATTGTATTTACGACTGCAAGTATTGTGTTAATCGAGCGTCAAACAATACGCCACGGGCGACGGCTGAACCAAGAGAGATTTGCGAGTTAGTTATGGGATTTTATAAGCGAAACTATATTGAGGGACTTTTCTTATCTTCTGCCATAGTTAAAAACCCTAACTACACTATGGAAAAGTTGTTTGAAACGGTTAAACTTTTAAGGACAGAGTTTCGCTTTAACGGGTATATTCATTTAAAAGGTATTCCCCTTGCCGACAAACTGCTTATTGAAAGGGCGGGGTTTTACGTGGATAGAATGAGTTTCAATATTGAACTGCCAAGTGAAAAGAGTTTATCTTTATTGGCTCCACAAAAAAGCAAAAAGGCAATCATAGAGCCAATGAAAATGTTGGCGTTAGACAAATATTACGATAACCCACTTAAACTAAACAGAAGAAAGGACTTTTTGCCTGCTGGGCAAACCACGCAAATGATTGTTGGTGCTTCGCCCGAGTCTGACGCTCAAATTTTGAAGTTGACCGAGTTTATGTATAGAGCGTATAAACTTAAAAGAGTTTACTACTCTAATTACGTTCCAACCAACTTTGACACTTCACTGCTCCCTTATTCGCAAGCACCGCTTGTTAGAGAGCATAGGCTTTATCAAGCCGATTGGTTGCTCCGTTTTTACGGCTTTTCGGCAAACGAAATTACCGACGACAACGGAAATTTGGACACCGATTTTGACCCAAAATGTGCTTGGGCGTTAAAGAATTTGGGGCTTTTCCCTGTGGAAATTAATACTGCTCCTTTTGAAATGCTTGTTCGTGTGCCGGGGATAGGCGTTAAAAGTGCCATGAGAATTGCAAATGCCAGAAAGTTTGCTAAACTTGATTTTAACGACTTAAAACGGCTTCGTGTGGTGTTAAAAAGGGCTGTGCATTTTATTACTTGCAACGGCAAGTTTATAGGCACAAAAAACGAATATTCTATTAAGTCGCTATTAATCGGTGCGGAAATTAGCCAGAACGAGCAGTTGTCTATGTTTAACACTTCTTCTGCCTCACTTTCGGCACTGACGGGTGAATTATGAAAACTTTTATTATTGATAACAATATTGATGGGCTACTCACTGCCCTATTCGTCAGTTTTACTGAAAAAATCGTGCCCGACTTTGTTGTGGATAGAAAATGTTATCAAGGGCGTTTGGATTGCCTTTCCATTGATATTTCAACCGATTTTTCGCACGCTGAAAGGGTTAAAACCGCCCTTTATAAGTATGGTGGTGATGACGTTATTTCACACCTTAAAGTTTGCCTTTTGTCGTGCGATAAGAACGCCACGACTGTTGCCTTTAATTACGCATATTTGATGCTTAAACGCCGTGAAAACGTTTGTAATATGTTAAGCGAAAAGGCTGTTTCGGACTTTTCTTTTTTAATTCAAAAGGTTTTGCACGAAAGGCATATTGTTTTGGGCTTTTTAAGGTTTGAACAAAGTGCAAAAGGCATTATGTATGCAAAATACGTGCCAGATAACGATATTACCGAACTTATTGCCCCGCACTTTTTAAGACGGCTAGGGCAAATTCCGTTTATTATTCACGACGGAAAGCGTAATAAGATTGCCATTTCTAACGGCAAAAGCCTTGATTTTAGACACACTGATTTGCCATCAAACTTTGTGCCGTCCGAAAACGAAAAAGAGTTCCACGACCTTTATAGAAAGTATTTTCAGTCGGTCAACATCAAAGAGCGAAAAAACACTGCACAGCAAGATAGATATTTCCCCCGCCGATACCGAAAATATTGCTTTGAAACTTGGGAATAACTTTAAAAATAAAATAGACACATCACAAGGTTTTTGCCTTAAAATGATGTGTCTAAATTTTTGTTTTTTCTTTTAATTATCGCCCTTACAAGCCTTAACAAAACCTATAAATTGAACGATATAATATAAAACTAAAGCAACAGTTAGACTGATACCATAAATTAACAAATAGATAAAACCAGCAAAAAGCATTGCGAACATTATCATACACCAGAGTGGACACCCGCAAGTGTCTTGCCCATAACTATACTTATCGTCTCTGAAAAATTCTACCCAAGTTGAATCGTCACCTTCAGCAGCGACACTAACCAAAACAACAGAAGAACCGATGCCCATAAATAATGGAACGATACCTAAGCCGTTCAAAATAGTCATTATTGGGCCTGTGCCTTCGGTAAAACTTGGAACACTTTCTAACATTGATGGTGTTAATAAACCAATGCCCACACCTATTGCTGTTGAAATGAAAATTCTTACCCCTTTAGAAATATCCCTTTCAGGGCTTAAAAGAAAGGCAAGAAATCTTACTAATAACGTTCCACCTATTAAAAATACAAAAAACATATGTGTTATTTTCCTTATAATTTTTACTAAAAATGTCTAAAAAATAACTAAATCAGTTCATATTTAAGCACGAACTGATTTAGCGATAATTTTTATTTATTATTTATTCAATGCTTCTTGAACTGCAACTGCACATGCAACGGTCATACCAACCATTGGGTTATTACCAGCACCGATAAGTCCCATCATTTCTACGTGAGCAGGAACTGAACTTGAACCAGCAAATTGTGCGTCACTGTGCATTCTTCCCATAGTGTCGGTCATACCATAAGATGCAGGACCAGCAGCCATGTTGTCTGGGTGAAGCGTTCTACCTGTGCCACCACCAGATGCAACAGAGAAATAACTTCTGCCGTTTTCGATAGCCCATTTCTTATATGTGCCTGCAACCGGGTGTTGGAATCTTGTTGGGTTGGTTGAGTTTCCTGTGATAGAAACGCCAACGTTTTCAAGAATCATGATAGCAACGCCTTCTGGCACGCTGTCTGAACCATAGCATTTAACGTTTGCTCTTGCACCCTTTGAGAATGCCTTTTCTTCGATAACGTCAACTTGTTCGGTTGCTGGGTTGAATTTTGTTTCAACGTAAGTGAAACCGTTAATTCTTGAAATGATATATGCAGCGTCCTTACCTAAACCGTTAAGGATAACTCTTAAAGGTTTAACCCTAACCTTGTTAGCGTTTAATGCGATTTTGATTGCACCTTCAGCAGCAGCGAAAGATTCGTGACCTGCAAGGAAGCAGAAACATTCAGTTTCTTCTGATAAAAGCATTTTGCCAAGGTTGCCGTGACCTAAACCAACTTTTCTGTTTTCAGCAACAGAGCCTGGAATACAGAAAGATTGAAGACCGATACCAATATTTGCGGCAGCGGTTGCAGCGGTCTTGTCGCCCGTCTTTTCAGCTGCTTTTAATGCTATT
>CAJGDO010000007.1 GCA_904502225.1 uncultured Clostridia bacterium | reverse complement strand
TCTTCTACTTGAGAAATAAAATCCTCAATAAGTTTTTTAGGCAACGGATTCACCAAGCCAAGTTTTAACACACTTGCCGTGGGGCATGCTTCTTTTACGTATTGATAAGCAATACCAGAAGTTATAAAACCAATTTTTGTATCGTTGTATTCAACTTTGTTTATTGATAAACTAGAACAATCTTCTGCTAAAGCAATTTCTCTTGCTTCTACAACTTTGTGTCTGCCAATTGCAGAAGACGGCATCATTACGTATTTTGTAAAATCTCTTGCGTAAGATTTATCTTCTACTTCTACCCTATCGTATAGTTCTACGATACTTTGAGAGTGAGCAAGTTTTGTAGTTGTTCTGTAAATAACGGGTGTATCGTATTTTTCGCTAATTTCGTAAGCAATTTTAATAAAATCTTTTGCTTCTTGAGAATCACTTGGTTCTATACAAGGAATATGAGCAGAACGAGCAATCATACGAGTGTCTTGTTCGTTTTGAGAACTAGCAAGCCCTGGATCGTCCGCCACGACTATTACGCAACCACCGTTTACTCCAGTATAACTAAAAGTATAAAGCGGATCGCTTGCTACGTTTAAACCAACGTGTTTCATACAAGCAAGACTTCTTACACCTGCAAAAGATGCACCAAAAGCAACTTCGGTTGCAACCTTTTCATTTGGTGCCCATTCAGTATAAACTTCTTGATATTTTGAAAGAAATTCACTAATTTCGGTACTTGGTGTTCCAGGGTATGCACTTGAAACTTTGACACCTGCCTCATATGCACCACGGGCAATTGCTTCATTACCAAGCATAATAATTTTATCGTTCATATATTTATCCTCTTAAATCTTTTATTCTTTTTGCTTTACCTTCAAATCTTTGAAGAGTATTTGGCGATTCTAATTTAACTTTTGCATCTAAACCAAGCATAACCTTAAGTTTTCCCCTAACAGCGTTTGCTAATTTTTCTAAAACTGTAAAAGAATCGGTTGATTTTGCTAGTTCAACTCTAATTTCAAGTTTATCGGTATAACCTTCCCTTGAAACGATAATTTCGTAATGTGGGCCTAACTCATCAAAACTTAAAATAACTTCTTCAATTTGACTTGGGAAAACGTTTACGCCACGAATTTTAAGCATATCGTCGCTTCTTCCCATAAGGTTTTCCATTCTGCAAAATGTTCTGCCACATTTACACTTTTCATAAAAAAGCCTTGTTATATCCTTGGTCCTATAACGGATTAAAGGCAAGCCTTCTTTTTTTATACAAGTGATAACAAGTTCACCCTTTTCACCAGCAGGCAAAACTTCTTCGGTGACAGGGTCAATAATTTCAGGTATAAAAAAGTCTTCGTTAATATGCATTCCGCAAGTAAATTCACACTCGCCCGAAACACCCGGCCCCATAAGTTCACTCATACCATAGTTGGATGTGACAAGCATATCTTCGCCCCACGCTTTATGCATTTCTTCACGCATAGCGTCGGTTAAAAGTTCGCTTCCAACCAAACCTATCTTAACTTTTAAGTCTTTTCTAGGGTCAACGCCCATTTCCCTTGCAACTTCAGCAAGTCTTAATGCATATGATGGCGTTGCAACCAAAAGCGAAGTTTCAAAGTCTTTCATATACATAATTTGTTTTTCAGAGTTGCCTGTTGAAGATGGAACAATGGTTGCACCAATTTTTTCTAAACCATAGTGCAAGCCCAAAGCACCCGTAAACATACCGTATCCAAAACAAATTTGTGCAACGTCCTTTTCGGTTGCACCACCCATACAAGCAATACGTGAAACACATTCAGTCCAAGTATCCAAATCGTTTTGAGTATATCCAACAACAGTTGGTTTACCCGTTGTTCCGCTTGATGCGTGAATTCTAACCAACTTGTCCTTTGGAACAGCAAACAATCCAAAAGGGTAATTATCCCTCATATCTTGTTTTGTGACAAAAGGCAATTTTGCAAGGTCTTTTAAGGTCTTAATATCAGATGGTTTAACACCTTTTTCATCCATTTTCTTTCTATAAGCAGGGACTTTTTCATAAACCCTGTTTACAGTTTCGATAAGCCTTTCAAGTTGAATTTGCTCAATTTCCTTTCTAGACAAAGTCTCTTCTTTTGACCAAATCATTTTATCTCCTTCAAAATGCGTTCGTTAGAACGCTTTATCTAAAACATCTTTATCAAGTTGTTTTGTGAACAAACTTATAGTAAACGTTATCGCCATTGATGAAATCATTGTGATAACACCAATAATTGGCGAACAATTTACGCCGTTTTTAATAGCATCGCCAAACGAACAAGCCCAAGAACCTTTCAAATAGCCTAAAACGATAATTAAAACTATGGTTTCTGCTAACGATGCAATCATTGAAACCCAAACCGCTTTTTTGGTTGTTTTTTTCCAAACCAAGCCTAAAACGAAAGGCCCGATAAAGCAGCCCGCTAAAACGCCCCAACTTAACCCCATTAGATAAGCAATTGCTGAAATGTTATACATATCGTTAAGAATCGCTAACCCAACTGAAATGCCAACAAAAACAAGGCAAAGACCACGCATTAAAAAATTAACTTTTTTGTCTTCTGCATCTTTATCGATAAAGCCCTTATACAAATCAATTGCCACAACTGAAGCACTTGAAAGCGAAACCGAAGAAAGTGTTGACATACTTGCTGACAAAATTAAAACTGCAATAATGCCAAGAAGCCAAGGTTGACCTAAAATACTTAACATTTTTGGGATAATTTCATCATCAGCAGAGCCGTTTAATAGACTTGAAAAACCATCAAGCTGGCTTAAACCACCCACAAAATATGCACCAAAACCAATGATTAAAGCAAAAATTGTGCTAACATACATACCTTGCTTAATTGAAGTGTCATCACGAACAGTATGATATTTATGTACGGTTTGTGGCAACGCCCAAACGCCGAAAGACGTTAATAGTATTAATGAAATAAGCGAAATTGTTTCGCCAAAAATTGCTGGGCCATTATTGGTTGTGGTTGTGAACCATTTAAGTGAAGAAATATCCCACTCAACTTGCGGGCTATCAAGGAAGAAAATAAGCATAAGTACAACGCCGATTATCATTATAATGCCTTGTATAAAGTCTGAAAGTGCTGTGGCAAAAAAGCCACCGAAAAACAAATATATCGCCGTAATACCAGCAAGAGCAAGCATTATTATCCAACCGTCAATATGAAAAACCATTTCAAATAAGTTGCTTAAGCCATTGTAAACTGAAACAGAATATGGAATTAAAAAAACAAAGACTATAATTGCTGAAAATATTTTAAGACCCTTACTATCATACCTTTTAGCAAAAAAATCAGGCATAGTTTTACTTTGTAATTTATGCGTCATAACTTTTGTTCTTTTTGCAAGCACCTTCCAAGCAACAAGTGAACCTAAAATTGCATTTCCAATGCCAATCCAAGTTGCTGCAAGTTGAAAAGAACGGCCAAATTTACCAGCATAGCCAATAAAAATAACGGCAGAAAAATAAGTTGTTCCATAAGCAAAAGCACTCATCCAACCATTAATACCGTTTTTGCCCGCCATTAAAAAATCATCCACACTCTTTGAACGATTTTTTGTATAGATAGTAATAGCAACCATGCTAATTACATATAAAGCCATAATCAAGTAAGCAACAAACATATCCATCTCCTAGCAATTAAAAAACCGTCGCATAAAAACGACGGTGTAAAACATTACGATAAAAATTTTATACCGCCAAAAGAAAGTTAGAACCTAAAGTAAAAGTAATAATAATCGCCAAATTCGTAATAATCTCTTTTAGTGTGTTGCATAAACTTTTCCTTAATGTATTTTAATATATTATATAACTTTCTTTATTTAATGTCAACGAATTTTGTTTAGTATTAGTCAAGTCTTTTCTAGTTTTTTAATGTTTTTATTAAAAAAAACAAGCATCGTTAAACAACAAATTATCCGTAATTAGCAAAAATAAAGGTCTACAAATTGCTTTTATAGCATTATGTCAGACATAATTACATATAAAATCACTTTATTTTGCTTATAATATACAAAACTTAACCAAGCGATAAAATATTTTAACAATTAGCAATTTATCAACTTAACAAGCAAAAATATTGAACTATTGCGTGCAAATTCTTAAATTTACACCACAGTTTAAATTAATTTATGTCGTTTAACCACCCTCTATTTGTTGACTAAATCATAGATTTAGTATATAATTAGGAATGTTTATTTTGAATTCAAAAAGCGTGGAGGCATATTTAACTATTATGGACATTAAAAAGATTGAAAAAAAGTGGCAAACCATTTGGGAAAAAGAAAAAATTGCCAACTTTAATCCAAAAAACGCAAATAAAAAGTATTACTGTTTAGAAATGTTTTCTTATCCATCAGCATCTAAACTTCACTTGGGTCACTGGTATAACTATGGCCCTACCGATAGTTTTGTGCGTTATAAGAAAATGAAAGGGTTTGAAGTCTTCCAACCTATGGGTTTTGACGCATTCGGTTTACCTGCTGAAAACTATGCAATCAAAACGGGCGTTCACCCAGCAGATTCAACAAAGGATAACATTGAAAATATGGAGCAAACTTTAAGTGAAATGGGTGCTCTATTCGATTGGAATGCTGAAATTATTACTTGTAATGAAGATTACTACAAATGGACACAATGGTTGTTCTTAAAATTATACGAAAACGGGCTTGCATATAGAAAAGAAGCACCTGTAAACTGGTGCCCAAGTTGCAAAACCGTTCTTGCAAACGAACAAGTTGTAAACGGCGAATGCGAAAGGTGTAAATCACTTGTTGTAAAAAAGAATTTAACACAATGGTTCTTTAAGATTACCAATTATGCTGAAGAACTTTTACAAGGTCTTAACACTATTGATTGGCCTGAAAAAACTAAACTTATGCAAAAGAACTGGATTGGCAAATCTTCTGGTGGCGAAATTGAATTCACAACCGAAAGCGGTGATAAGTTTAAGGTCTTCACTACCCGTGCGGACACGCTTTTCGGCGTTTCTTACGTTGTTTTAGCACCAGAACATCCATTAGTTGAAAAACTTACCTCACCAAGACAAAAGAAAGCCGTTGAAGATTATATTTTTGAAACATCAAAATGTAATGAAATTGACAGACTTTCTACAACTCGTGAAAAAACAGGTGTTTACATCGGACACAACGCTATTAACCCAATAAACGGAAAATCAGTGCCAATTTTTGTTGCTGATTACGTTTTATACTCATACGGCACAGGTGCTGTTATGGGCGTTCCTTCTCACGATGAAAGAGACTTTGCTTTTGCAAAAAAATATGATTTACCTATCAACCGTGTAATAAAAGGTGCAAACTGCCCTGATGATTTGCCATTTGTTGAAGACGGCATCGTTATGAACAGCCCTGGTTTTGACGGAATGTCAAGCGAAGAAGCAAGAAAGGCTATCATTAACGAATTAGTTAAGGTTGGCAAAGCAGAACATAAAACAAATTATAGATTGCGTGACTGGTTGGTTTCACGCCAACGTTATTGGGGTGCACCTATCCCTGTTATTCACTGCGAAAAATGTGGCGTAGTTCCTGTTCCATATGAAGAACTCCCTGTAAAACTTCCTTATGACGTTGAGTTCACACCAGACGGAGAATCACCACTTGCTAAACACGAAGGGTTTATGAACACAGTTTGCCCACATTGTGGTGCACCTGCAAAGCGTGACCCAGACACTTTGGATACTTTCGTATGCTCAAGTTGGTATTACTTAAGATATCCTGATGCTCAAAACTCAAAAGAGCCATTTAACCCTGAAATTATCAATAAAATGCTCCCTGTCGACAAATACGTTGGCGGTGCTGAACACGCTTGTATGCACTTGTTATATGCACGTTTTATAACAAAAGCATTAAGAGACATGGGATATCTCACGTTTGACGAGCCATTTAAGTCTCTCGTTCACCAAGGCGTTATTTTAGGGCCAGACGGACAACGTATGAGTAAGTCAAAAGGCAACGTTATCGCCCCAGACCCTTACGTTCAAGAATATGGTTCTGACGTTTTAAGGCTTTACCTTATGTTTGGTTTTGACTACACTGCTGGTGGCCCTTGGAACGATGATGGTATTAAGGCTATCGTTAAATTCCTTGACAGAATTGAAAGACTTGCAATAAAAATTTCTTCAACAAATAACAGCAAAAACAGCGAAATTACAAGTGCTGAAAAAGACTTGTTATATGCAACAAACTTTGCTATTAAAAACGTTGATAAAGATATTGAAGAATTTAGTTTCAACACTGCTGTTGCAAGACTTATGGAATTGCTCAACGCTTTATCAAAATACGATACGCTTGAAAATAAAAACAACGCAGTATTTAAGAGTTGCTTTACAAATTTAATATTATTACTTGCACCTTGTGCACCACACTTTGCAGAAGAAATTTGGGAAATGCTTGGAAACAAGGCATCAATTTTCTATTCTAAATATCCTGTTTGTGATGAAAGTGCACTTGTTTTAGATGAAGTTGAAGTTGCAGTTCAAGTAAACAGCAAAATGCGTGCTAAATTAATGATACCTAATAACGCAACCGAAGAACAAGTTAGAGAAATTATCTTTAAGGATGAAAAATTGGCTAGCGAACTTCAAGATAAAACAATTAAAAAACTTATAATTGTTCCAAACCGTTTAATTAACGTTATCGTTTAAGTTCAAGGAGCGAAAATGGCAAAGACAAAACAAATGGCCACTGAAATTGAAAGGTTCTCCCCTTCAATTGAAACAGGGCTTACCGACGTTCAAGTAGCTAAAAGGTTTGAAAGCGGTTTAACAAATAAAGTTAATCAAAAATATTCAAAGTCATACGTAAATATTTTGGTCAACAACTTTTGCACCTTCTTTAACCTTTTAGGACTAATTGTTTTTATTTCATTAGTCTTAAGTAAAGCATCACTTGGCAATTTCTTTTTCGTATTTTTTTACGTTGCAAATATTTCTATTGGAATTATCCAAGAAATCAGAGCAAAAAAGTGCATTGACAAACTTTCACTTGTGGCAAGCAAAAAAATTAAAGTTGTAAGAAATGGTCAAATTCAAGAGATAATGTCTGAACAAATTGTTTTAGATGACGTTATTTTGCTAGGAATAGGCAATCAAATCCCAGCAGACTGCACCATTTTAAGTGGCGACATTGAAGTAAACGAATCGCTTTTAACAGGCGAATCTGTTGCGGTAAAGAAAAAGGTTGGCGATTCGATACTTGCCGGCAGTTTCATAACAAGTGGCGTTTGCACTGTTCAAGCAGTAAAAGTTGGCAAGGATATGTACGTTGAAACGTTATCTGAAAAAGCAAAAGCCTATAAAAAACCACAATCAGAAATAATGAATTCTCTTAAAATCATTATTAAAGTCATAAGTTGCATTATTGTTCCAATTGCTATCGCCTCAATTTTAAGAACGTTATTGATTTTTGAAAACACAAGTCTTGCCGATGCAATTTTAGGAACTTCTACAATAGTTATTGGCATGATACCGGCAGGAATGTTCTTGCTAACTAGCGTTGCCCTTGCTGTTGGAATTATTAAGCTTGCTAAACATAACACTTTAGTTCAAGACCTTTATTCATTAGAAATGCTAGCGAGAGTTGATACAATTTGTTTTGATAAAACAGGCACTATCACCGACGGAAAAATGACAGTGACAGAACTTGTTGACTTGACACAATCTTACCTTGACGTTAAACCTTTTGTAAGTTCAATGCTTTATGCATTAAAAGATAACAACCAAACGGCTATCGCCTTACAAAATTATTTTGGGCAAGACTTAACGTATAAAGCAGTTGAAACGCTTTCGTTTAATTCAGAAAGGAAACTTTCTGCTGTTTCGTTTGAAGGAATTGGAACTTTTGCATTTGGTGCACCAGAATTTGTTTTAGATAAGACTGAATACGGCAAAATTGAAAAACTTGTTTGTTCATACGCTCAAAAGGGCTTGAGAGTGCTTGTTTTGGGCAAAAGCCAAAATTTGTTAGCAGAAAATTATATTCCAAACGATTTTACTGCACTTTCCCTTATTATAATTGCCGACAATATCCGTGATGACGCTATAAAAACTATAAATTGGTTTAAGGAAAACGGTGTTCAAATTAAAGTTATTTCGGGCGACAACCCAATCACCGTTTCCGAAGTTTCAAAACGTGTTGGGATTGAAAATGCAGATAAATACATAAGCCTTGACGGACTTTCTGACCAAGAAGTTTTTGATATTGCAGATAAATACACTGTTTTTGGTAGAGTTTCCCCTGAACAAAAAGCAATTTTAGTTAAAGCACTTAAACAAGCAGGTCATACCACGGCTATGACGGGCGATGGCGTAAATGACATTTTGGCGTTAAAAGAAGCCGATTGTGCAGTTTCGGTTGCTGCAGGCAGTGATGCAGCACGCAACGTTTCGCACTTGGTTTTACTTGACAACAACTTTAACTCAATGCCAAAAGTTGTATTTGAAGGCAGACGTGTTATAAACAATGTTCAAAGTTCAGCATCTTTATTCTTAATGAAAACATTGTTCACAATGCTTTGGGGCATAATTACCTTATGCTTGCCTTATATGGAAACTTACCCTTATAAACTTTCAAATATGATTATGTTTGAAGTGTTTATAATTGGCATACCTACCTTCTTCTTATCATTCCAACCAAATGATTCTAGGGTTGACGGGCATTTTATAAGTTATGTTATTAAAAAATCTTTACCAAGTGCATTGCTTATGGTTTTAAGCGTGTTTATAATTGAACTATTCAGAATGCAAAACCCTGCACTAAACAAAGAAATTTATGACAGTATGGGTATTTACGTTTTAACTTTTGCAGGACTTATAAACCTTTTTATCGCTTGCAAACCATTAAACAAATATCGCTCGTTTGTGTTCTTTTCTGCAGCATTCTTTGTTGTTTTAATCACATTGCTTGCAATGACAACAGATTTAGGAAGTTATATATCGCTAGTTAAATTCTTGCCTTTATCAAAACACTATATTTACTTAACAATAATCACCCTTGTGATACTTGCAGATATTCCACTTTCTATTTTGTTCCAAAAATTATTCAAAAATCTTAATATGGAAAAGTTTTATAAAAAGAAATAGTTGAAAAATAACAATAAAAAAACAAGAAGTCAAGTTTGACTTCTTGTTTTTTTAATAAACTAAATTATTTGCCTTCTTCAATAAGTTTAATAATATCACCAACAGTTTTAATATTAACTGCATCTTCTTCTGGAACGGTAATATTAAATTCTTCTTCCAAACTCATAAGCATTTCAACAACGTCTAATGAATCTGCACCTAAATCCTTAACGATTTCCTTATCGCTTGTTATTTCGTCAGCAGGTCTATTGAGTTGTTTAGAAATAAGTTCAATTACCTTATCTGCTACTGCCATGAACGTATCCTCCATTAAGTTTATAGATATATTATAATATATTTATTCTAATAAATCAAGTAATAATTACAAAATAATAAAATTAGTCGATTTTTGGCAATGTTGCAAAACCTTTTTCAAGTTCAGCATCGGTTGGGATATAATCGGTCATTTCGTTATTATTGAACGCAGTATAAGCCGCAAGGTCAAAATAACCGGTACCCGTTAAGCAGAACACAATTTTCTTCTTTTGACCGTTTTTCTTGCACTTCAACGCCTCGTCAATAACCACCCTAATCGTATGCGAAGATTCTGGTGCAGGTAAAATACCTTCTGACTTTGCAAAAATCGTTGCTGCTTCAAAGACTTTGGTTTGTTCAACTGCAACTGCATCAATATAACCATCGTGATACAATTTTGAAACAATTGGATTCATTCCGTGATAACGAAGCCCACCAGCGTGGTTGGTTGACGGCATAAATCCACTGCCCAAAGTGCACATTTTTAATAATGGCGTAATTTTACCCGTATCACCAAAGTCATAAGCATACTTACCCCTTGTCATTGATGGGCAAGACTTTGGTTCTACACCAATAATTTGATACTTTGCTTTTCCTTCAATCTTATCCTTAACAAATGGTGCGATAAATCCACCAAAGTTTGAGCCACCGCCAACACAACTTATAAACATATCAGGTTCGATACCATATTTATCTAAAACGGCTTTGGTTTCCAAACCGATTATAGATTGGTGTAAAATAACGTGGTCTTGAACGCTACCTAACACGTATCTGCAATTTGGCGTATTAAGTGCCTTTTCAGTTGCTTCAGAAACAGCACAACCAAGCGAACCACCCGTGTTTGGATATGCTTTTAATATTTCCCTACCAACGTTTGTAGTTTCAGATGGACTTTTGATAACCTTTCCACCATAAGTTTCAATAATTGCCTTTCTAAAAGGTTTTTGTTCAGCACTGCTTTTAACCATAAAAACGGTCAAATCAAGCCCGTAAAATGCACACGCCATAGAAAGAGCCGTGCCCCATTGCCCTGCACCTGTTTCGGTTGTTAAACTTGTCAAGCCTTGTTCTTTTGCATAATATGCTTGTGCAATTGCCGAATTTAATTTATGCGAGCCAGAAGTGTTGTTTCCCTCAAATTTATAATAAATTTCTGCAGGCGTGTCCAATACTTTTTCTAAAAAGTATGCCCTTGTTAATGGCGATGGACGAACCATTTTATAAAATTCTTGCACAGGTTCTGGAATCTCAATATACTCATCGGTCATGTTGAGTTCTTGCTTTGCAAGTTCCGTACATAAAATTTCAGAAAGTTCTTCAAGCGTGACCGGTTTAAGCGTTTTTGGATTTAACGCTGGTTCGTGCTTGTCTTTCATGATTGCATTTATATTATACCAACATTTTGGAAGTTCATTTTCTTGAAGATACATTTTTGTTGGAATTTTATTGTTTTGCATAACAAAACCTCCTTTTATTTAAAATAAAAAACACGGAATATTCTATGGGACGAATATATCCGTGTTGCCACCCATTTTTACAAAATAAATTTTGCCTTTTTCGAGTACTAAAATACTCTGCCACTTTAACGCTTGGCCTATTGCGTCAGCAACTACTATAAGTTCATCGCCACCCTCGGTAATCCATTCAATATCGCCCGAATAATTGTTTACACCAACCACAATCTCTCTGTAATTCAAAGCAAAATCTACTACTTTACTTCATCGGTTTATCATTTGATTAAGTTTATAATACCACCTTTTATTAAAAGTGTCAACCATTTATGCAATTTATGTGCAATTATTTTGAAATCTCCATAAATAAATCGTTCAAAATATTTACACCTATTTTTACAGAATCTTTTTCAAGATATTCTTCTCTTGTATGAACGCCAGCACCCTTATAGACACCAACACAAATTGCAGGCAAGCCTAGTGAGTGTGGGATATTGCAGTCTGTTGAGCCAGAAGACGCCTTAACTTCTCCACCAGTGTTTTTACTTTGAATATCCATAACAAGTTTTGAAATTTTATCTAACTTTTCTTTATCAACCTTACCCATAGCAGGGCGATTGCCAACCAAGGTAATTTCAATTTCAGCATTAGCAAACTGCTCTTTTGCTTTTTCAAAAATTTGACTAAATTTTTCTTGCATTATATTTAAGCAATCATTGTCATCAGACCTATATTCGCAAAGCATTTCGGCACATTGAGCAATTGTATTAACCGAAGTTCCACCGCTTATTGTTCCAACATTATAAGTTGTTTTTGAGCCTTCTTTTTTAGGCACTTCAATTTGGTAAATGTTTTCAACAATACTAGCCAAAACTTGAATTGCGTTAAGCCTACCAAACGCACCGTAAGAATGCCCACCTTGCGTTTTGACTGAAATTTTATATCTATGAGACCCAACGCTCTTGTTTACTATATGATTATAGCCACCGTCAAGCGTAAACATAAGTGGAATTTTGTTTGCAAAATCCTTATAAATTTGCTTAACGCCTTTTAAGTCGCCAAGCCCTTCTTCACAAGCGTTTGCTGAAAACAAAATAGATTGATTTGGTTTATAGTTAATGTCTTTTAGATATTGACAATATGCTAAAATTATTGCAACGCAAACTGTATCATCGCACACCCCTGGGCACCTTATAATTTCGCCATCATCTATATAAGGCAAAGGTTGTAAATCAGGAAAAACTGTATCGGTGTGTGCCATAAACAAAACGTAATCATCTGTGTTTCCTTTCAAATCCCAAATAACGTTTTTTGCACTGTCTATATACGCATTTGCATATCCAATTTTGTGTAAATAATTCTTAATATACTCTGCCCTTGCATCTTCCAAGCCAGAAGGTGCAGGAATTTTACATAATTCTTGGGTTAAATGCATTGCTAAATCATAATACTTTTGCGTGTCAAACTTTTTCATAGTAAACCATCCTAAATATTATTAACAAAAACGACAAACGTTTTCGTAAATTATATATCATATCTATTATATAAATTAAAACGCAAACTGTCAACGACTATATAGATAAAACACTCTTGAAAGTAATTTTTTTATATTTACTTAACCTAATTATCAGCGTATTCAATATTATTTTATTTGTTTTAACCCCCAAATCTTTTCAGCATATTCTCTTATACTTCTATCGCTTGCAAAAATGCCTGCAGTAGCAATATTATTAAGGCTTTTTTTGGCCCAAATAAGTTTATCTTTATAAACTTCATCAACTGTTTTATGCACGTCACAAAACGAGCCAAAATCTGCAAGACACATATACGGGTCAGCAACAGGTGCACCCGTCAGCAAATAGTTTGCAATTTCATTAAAGTTTTGCCCGTTAAAACCGGTGTTAAGACTGCTTATAACTTTTTCTAGTTTTATATTGTTTGCATAGTATAAAGAAGAATTATAGCCTTGCATCCATTTTCTATCAACCTCTTCTGCTGTTAAACCAAAAATAAAAATATTATCGTTTCCGCACGCTTGTTGCATTTCAACGTTTGCACCATCAAGCGTTCCTATTGTCAAGGCACCGTTAATCATAAACTTCATATTGCCTGTGCCACTTGCCTCTTTTCCCGCTTGGGAAATTTGCTCGCTAACTTCAGTTGCTGGCATAAGTTTTTCTGCCATAGAAACGCAGTAATCTTCTAGATATACAACGTTTATTTTACTGTTGATTTTTGGATGCTTCTTAATGTCTTCACTTAAACAACATATAAGTTTAATAATTTGTTTAGCAAAGTAATAACCAGGTGCAGCCTTTGCACCAAAAATAAAAGTTTTTGGCAACATTTCTAAATTAGGGTTTTCTTTTAAATCGTTATAAAGCGAAATGATATATAACGCATTTAATAATTGACGTTTATATTCGTGCATCCGTTTTGCTTGAACGTCAAAAACAGAATCGGGATTAATCTTTACCCCTTGTTTTTTTAATGCAAAATCACAAAATTGCATTTTTTTAATCTTTTTGATTTGGTTTAGCCTTTCTAAAACACAATTATCACTTTCAAACCTCTTAAAATCAATAAGTTTTTGGGCATCCATAACGTAGCCATCGCCAATACATTCGCTTAATAGTTCTGACAATTCTGGGTTTGCTTGGCAAAGCCACCGCCTATGAGCGATTCCATTAGTGACGTTGGTAAATTTTTGTGGATATACTTGATAAAAATCCTTAAAAATACTGTTTTTAATTATTTCACTATGCAGTGCTGAAACACCATTGACCGTGTGTGAACCAACAACCGAAAGGTTTGCCATTTTAACTTGCCCGTGTGCAAATATGCTCATACGATTAATTTTATCCCATTCACCCGGAAAAATTTGCCACATTTTAGCACAAAAACGCTCGTTAATTTCTTTTAATATCATATAAATTCGTGGCAATCTTCTTTCAAGCAAGTCTTGACTCCAAGTTTCAAGAGCCTCACTCATAACTGTGTGGTTTGTATATGCCACTGTGTTTTTTACAATTTCCCACGCATCATCCCACCAAAAACCGTGTTCATCCATTAAAATACGCATAAGTTCTGGAATGCAAAGTGCAGGGTGCGTGTCGTTAATATGAATTGCCGCTTTTTCTGGCAAACTTCTTAAATCGCCGTATTTTTTAACGTGGTCGCTTATAATATCTTGTAAAGAAGCCGAAACAAGCAAGTATTGTTGTTTAAGCCTTAAAGACTTGCCTTCAAAATGATTGTCTGATGGATACAACACCTTTGAGATAAGGTCCGCTTCGTTATCTTCTTTCATACTTTTAATATAATCGCCTTGTGAAAAGGTTTTCATATCAAAATCACGTATGTTTTGTGCTTTCCACAGCCTTAAAATAGAAACTGCCTTGCTATCCTTTCCAGAAATCATCATATCGTAAGCAACGGCTTCAACTTCTTTTGCGTCGTAATGTTCTATTTTTAAGCCGTTCTCTGTCCAATATTCTTTAATATGCCCGTCAAACTTAACCTTAAACGTCTTATCCATACGTTGTGTTAGCCAAACTTCACCACCCGGCAACCAAACATCGGGTAATTCTATCTGCCAACCATCAACAATTTTTTGCTTGAATAAGCCATATTCATACCTTATTGAATAACCCATTGCTGGATAATCTTGGCTTGCAAGAGCATCCATAAAACAAGCGGCAAGCCTACCTAAACCGCCGTTTCCTAACCCAGCATCAGGCTCTAATTCATAAAGTTCTTCAAGCGAACAATCAAACTCATTTTTTAAGGCATTATTTAATACTTGCTGTATGCTTAAATTATAGGTATTATTTTTAAGAGATTGCCCAAGCAAAAACTCCATACAAAGATAATACACTCTCTTGCCATTCTTTGCTCTATACTCTTTATTAAAAGCACTTCTTTTTTCTAAAAGAATATCCCTAATGCACATAACGACCGATTTATAGATTTGCTCTTTTGTCGCCTCTTTTGGCGAAACACCAAAATATTTTGAAAGTTTGCTTTTAATCAACAAACCTGCGTCTTTTTCTGACATCATAAAAATAAATTTCTCCCAAAAGATTATATATTATAAAGTTCTAAATATTTATCCGCTTGATTATTCCAAGAAAAATCAGTTGTCATCACCCTGTTTTGAAGGTCATTCCACGCTTTTTTATCGTGGAATGTTTTAATTGCTTCATTAACGACGTAAAGCATATCGTGTGCGTTATAATCAGCGAAGGTAAAGCCATTACCTAACCCGCCCGTATAAGCCTTTATACTGTCGTTTAAGCCCCCTGTTTCCCTAACGACAGGCACAGTGCCATACCTGCTTGCAATCATTTGTGCAAGGCCACAAGGCTCGCTTTTGGACGGCATTAAAAAGATGTCTGCACCCGAATAGATTTTTCTTGATAAATCTTGGTTATACGCAATAATAGTTGCACATTTACCTTGATAAGTGTGCGAAATATGTGTGAAATAATTTTCATAAGACGCTTCGCCCTTACCCAATATAACGACTTGAACGTCTTGAGAAAGCAAAGTTTCCAAAATTTGCCTAACAAGGTCAAGACCTTTATGAGAAACAAGCCTTGAAATTATTGCTATAATTGGCACGTTTTCCCTCTGCGGTAAAGATAATATTTTTTGTAATTCAGCCTTACAAGTTGCCTTTCCAGACAAATCAGTTGCAGAGTAATTTTCAAATAAGCACTTATCAGTTTCAGGGTTATAATAGTCAACGTCAATCCCATTTAATATGCCGTGTAATTTTTGCTCGTTTCTAACTACGATATTTTCTAATCCGTGTGCATAAAAAGGTTGTTTGATTTCCTTTGCATAAGTTGGACTTACGGTTGAAAGTATATCCGTCATTTCTATTGCACCTTTCATTAAGTTTACACAGCCGTTAAATTCGATAAAAGGCTTGTTTTCCTCTGAAAAGCCAAACAAATCTTCAAAAGTATTCATATCAAAAGAGCCTTGATATTCAATGTTATGAATAGTAAAAATTGTTTTTATTTTCCTAAATTTTTCGTCGGAAAAGTACATGCCTTTTACATAAATTATCGAGCAAGCCGTTTGCCAATCGTTGCAATGCAAAATATCGGGATAAATATTAAGCCTTGCAATGGTGTCAAGCGATGCTTTTGAAAAAAAAGCAAACCTTTCAGCATCATCAAAAAAACCATAAATATTCCCTTCTCTTTTAAAGTAATATTCATTGTCAATAAAATAAAATTTAACGCCTTGATATTCATAATAAAACACCCCAGCATATTGCATTCGCCAAGATAAAACAACGTCAAAATTAGTCAAAAACTTAAACTTTGACCTAAATTCATCATCAATATTGCTATAAAGTGGCAGAATAACACTTATATCTAAATTTTTATTTTTTGCAAGTTCTTTTGGCAATGACCCTAAAACATCGGCTAGCCCACCTGTTGCAATAAACGGTGCTGCTTCAGAGCCTAAAAATATAATTTTTTGCTTTGTTGAAGTTTTTTCATTTGCACTTTTTTTTGTCTTTGTTTTTGCCATATTAACCTCTAAACCATAATACCTTTTCCAATATAAAACGGATGATTTTTACTGCCTGATAACACTTTTTTGTCTTTAATTACAACGTTTTTATCTGTAATTATACAGTTGAGAAAACTATTCTCGCCAAGAACAGTGTTTTGCATAACTATACTGTTTTTAACAACTGCACCACGACCGACCTTAACGTTTCTAAAAATAATACTATTTTCAACTTCGCCCTCAATTATACAGCCATCTGCAATCATTGAATTTTTTATAATGGCACTGTTTCCATATTTTGTAGGTGCAGAATCTCTAATTTTTGTAAAAACACTTCTATCCCCAAATATTTCATCCCTATTTTTAGCATCAAGCATATACATATTGCTTTCATAATATGCTTGCAAGGATGTTATCCCAGCAAAAAAGCCTTTGTGTTCATAAGCAAGAATTTTCATACTTTTTAAGTTTGAAGATATAATATCAGACATAAAATGTGTTTTATTATGTGTAATACTGTCCATTACAATATTTTGTAATAGTGATTTTTTCATAACAAACACGTTTGTAAAAACGTTTTGATATTCATTTTTCAAGTTCTCACTTTGATAACTTACGTTTATAATTCTGCCGTCGATAATATCAAATGTTGTGGAATGTTTTACAGAATATTCCCCATTTTTTAAGCGTTTATAAACAAGTGAAATATCACCGTGATTTCGTATGTGATGCTCTATAACTTCGTTAAAATTTATTCTACAAACAGTGTCACAATCGGTCATGACAACATATTCTTCATCTGCTCTAAACAGAAAGTTGGTTATTCCCTTAAGTGCTTCTAATCGTGATTGATAAAGATTGCTACTTTCAATATTGCCAAATGGTGGCAATATTATAACCCCACCGTCTTTTCTTGCTAAATCCCAATCTTTACCGCTACCAACGTGGTCCATTAAAGACTGATAATTGCTTTTCGTGATAATTCCCACCGTGTCGATACCAGAATTAACCATATTTGATAACGGGAAGTCGATAAGTCTATATCTTCCCCCGAACGGGATTGAGCCAAGTGTTCGTATCCTTGCAAGTTCAGGAACGTTATTATCGTGTATGTTAGAAAAAATAATTCCAACCGCCTTCATATTAAATTCCCCCTTTTACAAGGTCTTTTTCAACAATTTCGCCACCTTTTATAATGCTGTTTTCCGAAATTTGAATATTCCTGCCAAGCAAGGTAATACCCTTGCCTTTTTCCTTACTTTCACCAATAATAGCACCTTTTTTAACAATAGTTCCTTCATCAATAATTGAATATTCAATTTTTGCGTCTTGTTCAATAATAACGTCGCCCATTAAAATACTATTTTTAACCACTGCACCTTTTTTGATTATAACGTTGCTTGCCAATATAGAATTTTCAACCACGCCAAACACTTCACATCCAGACATAATAATACTGTTAAAAGTCTTTGCTCCAACCCCAATATAATGCGGTGGTGCAAGCGGACTTCTCGATTGGATTTTCCAAGCCAAATCACCCACGTCAAATTTAGGGTTATCGCCCAATAAGTCCATATTCGCATCAAAAAGCGAGTCTATGGTTCCAACGTCTTTCCAATAGCCCTTAAAGTTATAAGCCATCATTTTTTGACCATCTAAAAGCATTTTTGGCAAAATATCCTTGCCAAAATCGTTAGATGAATTTGGGTCTTTGCTATCTTCAATCAAATACTTTTCAAGTTTTTTAGTTGAAAAAATATAAATGCCCATTGAGGCAAGCGTCGATTTTGGATTTTTTGGTTTTTCTTCAAATTGGTAAATGCTACCATTTTCATTAGTGTTCAAAATCCCAAAGCGTGAAGCTTCTTCAATAGGCACGTTAATTGCGGCAATAGTACAATCAGCATCGTTTAGTATGTGATAATTAAGCATTATTGCGTAATTCATTTTGTATACATGGTCCCCTGATAAAATTAAAACGTAATCAGGATTATATTGGTTTATAAAAGGTAAATTTTGATAAATTGCATTTGCAGTTCCCTTATACCAGTCAGACGAGTTTTTGCCTTGATATGGTGGAAGAGTATGAACGCCACCAAACTCTCTATCTAAATCCCAAGGCTGTCCGTTCCCGATATATGAGTTTAATATTAACGGCTGATACTGTGTTAAAACGCCAACCGTATCGATACCTGAATTTACACAATTGGAAAGCGGAAAATCAATTATCCGATATTTTCCACCAAACGAAACTGCTGGCTTTGCTATGTTGTTTGTAAGTGCATATAACCTGCTTCCTTGCCCGCCGGCAAGCAACATTGCAATGCATTTTTTCTTTCTTATCATATATTTCTCCTAAAAATTAAACTTTTTCTATTAAATATGCCCCAGAAAGTTTTGGCAAATCTATAACAATAGAATGTTCACTATTATGAGCCTTAATTTTATTTGTTTTTGTTCTTTTCAACTTAAATCGCCCTTGTCCCCCAAAGGCTTTTTGGTCTGAACTGATAAGCACTTTATATTTGCCTTTATCTACGCCAAGCCTAAAATTTAAGTAATCAACGCCAGAAAAATTGAATATTGCAACAAGTTTATTTCCGCACGTGTCCCGCCTTAAAAAAGCAAGCACGTTCTTTTCTTTTTCATCAACAGCAAGCCACTTAAAACCTAGCCAACTATCTTCAATTTCATAAAGCGGTGCATTGTTTTTATATATATAATTTATTCTTTTACTAAAAACGTTAAATTTTTTATGTAAAGGAAACTTTAACATAAAAAATTCTAGCCCTTCATTATAATTCCATTCCTTAAATTGTGCAAACTCATTGCCCATAAAATTCAGTTTTTTCCCTGGATGGGCAAATTTATATAATTCAAAAGCACGCAAAGTACTAAACTTATCTTCAATATTGCCATGCATTTTATCTATTAGCGATTTTTTGCCGTGCACCACTTCATCGTGAGAGATAGGCAAAATAAAATTTTCACTAAAAGCATACATCATTGAAAAGGTAAGTTTATCGTGAATACTCGCCCTAAAATACGGGTCGCATTTAAGGTATGATAAAACGTCGTTCATCCACCCCATATTCCACTTAAAATTAAACCCAAGCCCACCAACGTCAGCAGGTTTTGTCACTAACGGAAAAGCCGTTGATTCTTCTGCAATCATAAGTGCATATGGAAACTTATTAAAAATAACCGAATTTAATTTTTTAAAAAAAACGATGGAATCTAAATTATGATTCCCACCGTTTTCATTTGTTTCCCATTCACCATTTTTTCTATCATAATCAAGGTATAGCATAGATGCAACTGCATCAACTCTTAACCCATCAATATGGAACTCGTTAAATAAAAAGCACGCGTTAGACACTAAAAAACTTTGAACTTCTTTCTTTTTTAAATCAAAAGCGTGCGTTCCCCACGATTTTTGTTCTCGCCTAAATAAATTTTGGCTTTCATAACAAGGCGTTCCGTCAAACATATACAACCCAAATAAATCTTTTGGGAAATGCCCCGGCACCCAGTCTATTATCACACCTATATTGTTTTTATGGAACTCATCAATAAGTGCCATAAATTCTTTTGGCGTGCCAAATCGAGATGAAATTGCAAAATAATTTGAAATTTGGTATCCCCAAGACCCCTCGTAAGGATATTCTGACACGGGCATAAATTCAACGTGAGTATATCCCATATCCACCACGTATTGAACAAGATGTTCCTTTAATTCCAAATATGAAAAACAACTTCCATCAGCGTGTTTTTTCCAAGAAAGCAAATTTACTTCGTAAATATTTAACGGTTTATTATAGCAAGAAGTTCTATTACTAATATATTTGCTATCTTGCCAATTATATCCACTTAAATCATAAATTTTCGACGCACAATTTGGCGGTGTTTCGGTGTAAAAAGCATAAGGGTCAATCTTCAAAACTGTTTGCTTGCCCGTTGTGATTGCAAACTTATAAAGGTCAAACTCTTTTAAGTTTTGCACAAAAAGTTCATAAACACCAAAGGCAGAAATTCTTTTCATTGGGTTTTTTCCCGTTTCCCAACAATTAAAATCACCAACAACCGAAACTTCTGTTGCGTTTGGTGCCCAAACTCTAAAAATTACACCGTTTTTGCCCTTAATTTTTGTTAAATGTGCTCCTAAATAATCATAGGCACAAAAATTTGTGCCTTGATGGAAATGATATAACGCTAATTGGTTATTATTATAATTTTTGTCAACACATTGTTTTTTCATTATTTGTTAACAAATATATTTTGAATTTTTATTAGGGGCGTTGTCTAATTCTTTTTTAATGTTTTCATAGCCTTTTTTGCCAAAAATTGCATAAGCAGCGTGCTTGCCACCTTCAACACCCGGTTGATTATAGGCATCAATATTAAGCATTGCACCAGCAAACGCTGTTTCCATTTCAAACAAATATAAAAGTTCGCCAATAGTAAAAGCGTTCACTTCAGGCATAATTATTGTATAATTTTGTCTGTTTGCTATGTTTAATGCATATTCGGTTGATTTTCTTGCAACCGTGATAAACTCGTTTAACGTATGCCCACACAAGAATGAAACTTCTGGAATATCTTTGTACCCATCGCTAATTTCATAAGTTGTGCGGTAATTTTCAACTGCAATAAGTGTTATAACCTTGTCAAAAGGTCCTTCTCTATACAACTGAATTTGAGAGTGTTGGTCTGTGACACCAAGTGCTTTGACAGGCGTTTGCCCAACAAAAATCTTTTCACCCAAATTATTGGTTGCTTTTCCAAGGCTTTCGCTCCACAATTGGCAATACCAATCGGCAACGTGCTTAAGACTTTCAGCATACGGCATCATAACTGAAATATTTTTGCCGTTTTTCATTGCCAAAACTTGTAAAAGAGCCATTAAAAGTGCAGGATTTTTAAAAATAGACTTATTTTGACAAATTTTATCCATAAATTCAGCACCTTTGAGCATTGCTTTAATGTCCACTCCAACAACTGCCGCAGGCAACAATCCCACAGGGCAAAGTTCAGAAAATCTGCCACCAACCCCTTCTGGAATATAAAATGTTTTAAGGTTTTCTTGCTTTGCAATCTTGATTAAATTACCTTTTTCTCCTGACGTTGTTGCAATCATATGTTCATTTGCTTTGTCACCATACTTTTTCTTAAGCAAATCCATAATGATTAAATATTGTGCCATCGTCTCACTTGTTTCGCCACTTTTCGTCACAACGTTGAACATTGTTTTATCAAGGTCAATAACGTCAAAAAGTGCTTGCATACGCTCTGGGTCAACGTTATCTTCAACGTAAAGTTTTGGTGACTTACGTTTAGATTTAGGTAATTCGTTATGCCTTAAATGACATAAAGCGTGGAAAACCGCAATTGTCCCCAACGCCGAGCCACCAATACCAAGTACGACAAAGTTATCATATTTTTTTCTAATGTTTTTTGCAGTTTGGATAATTTCTTCAACAATTTCTGTTTGGTTATAAGGCAGTTCAGTCCACCCCATCATACCTGTTCCACGATTTTCAATAACGCTTTCAAATGCGTTAGAAATTAACCCCTTATTTTCTTCAAATATATTTTTATCGAAACCTTGTTGTTCGCCAACAAAGTCTTTCATCATATTGTTAAAATCAATTTTTAATTTCATGCCGTTTCGCCATTTAGCACTTTTGATTTTCATAAACAATTTTTTACCTCTTATATAATTCCTTATATATATTATACACTAATATGATACTATAATAACCAATAAAAGTCAATATTGGATATGTATATTTAAGATTTATTTTACATTTTTTGCCAAATATATTACTTTATACTAAAAAGTTTGACATTTATCTCGCTCTCGGTTAAAATGTTTACATAAAATTTATTTGGGTGCAGAATGATAAAGAACGTTATTTTTGATATTGGAAACGTTATATTAAACTTTGACCGTGATTACTTGTTAAAGCATTTTTATGACGGAAAAGATTATGAATTATTAAAAGAAAAAACATTTTTCAATTGGGAACTTCTTGACGAGGACGCACTAACTCTTGAAGAATATTATGAAAATGTTGAAAAATCTTTGCCAAAAGAACTTTCCCGCTACTCACTTTCAGTATTGAAAAATTGGGAATATTTTATGCATTATAGCGAGGGAATTTTTGATTTAATCAGAGAATTAAAGCAAAAAGGCTATAAACTTTATATTTTATCTAATATGACAAGGCATTTTATAAATAATTCATATAAATTCCCTATCTTAAAAGAATTTGACGGAATAGTTTATTCCGCCCCAATCAAAATGGTTAAACCAAACGAAGAAATTTACCAATATTTGCTTGATAAGTTTAATCTTGTTGCAAACGAGTGTTTGTTTATTGACGATACGAAAACGAACCTCGTGACAGCCACGAGGTTCGGAATTCATACTTTTCATTATCAATCAAACACTAAAAAATTACGAGATTTTATCTTCTCAAAATAATCATTAACCCTTTAAGTCTTTAATTTGTGCTAACAATTTTGTGCGAATATCAATGTACTTGTTAAGTTTTTCTTTTTCAGCATCAACCAAGTTTTTAGGTGCTTTTTCCAAGAATTTTGTGTTCGAAAGTTTGCCGTTTGCTCTTGCAATCTCACTTTCAACAGAATTTAACTCTTTTTCAAGTCTTTCAATTTCCTTCTCAAAGTCAACCAACTCACCAAGCGGAATAAACAACTCATATCCATCGATAATTTGTGAAACAACCTTTTCATTGAGGTTGTTTTTGTTTTCTATGATGGAAATGCTTGAAACACCCGCAAGTTTTTCGATATAAACGCTACAATTTTTTATAACTTTAACATTTTCAGTCTTAACGTAAAGTTTAACTTTCTTTGATGGTGCTGCACCAACTTGAACTTTTACGTTTCTTATGCACTTAATAATTTCTTTAACAGGTTCAATTTCTTTAACTGCTGATGAGTAGTTTAATCTTGAATTATACCTTGGGAAATCAGCAAGCATAAGCGGACCGTTTGCGTTAGGTATGCTCTTATAAATTTTTTCGGTAATAAATGGAACGAAAGGATGCAACAACTTAACAATTTCGCCTAAAACGTAAACTAAAACACTAACCGTGTCGTTGCGTTTTTTCTCATCTTCACCATATAAAACAGGTTTTGTAAGTTCGATATACCAATCGCAAAAATCGTTCCAAACAAAGTCGTAAAGATTTGCAAGTGCAACGCCCATTTCGTATTTTTCCATATTGATTGTGACGTCTTTAACGGTTTTGTTTAACTTGGAAATAATCCACTTATCAGCAGAACTCAACTTGCAATCTTTAACGTTAGAGATGGTCTTGTCTTCACAGTTCATTAAAACAAACCTTGAAGCGTTCCAAATCTTGTTCATAAAGTTGCGTGCACCTTCAATTTTTTCATCTGAAAAACGCATATCACTGCCGGCAGCAACACCGTTAATAAGTGAGAAACGGAGCGTATCTGCACCAAATTTATCAATGATTACAGTTGGGTCAATACCATTTCCTAAAGACTTGCTCATTTTTCTGCCTTGAGCATCCCTAACTAACCCGTGAATTAAAACGTCCTTAAAAGGAATTCTCTTCATATGTTCAAGACCAGAGAAAATCATTCTTGCAACCCAGAAGAAAATAATATCGTATCCTGTGACTAAAACGTCGGTTGGATAGAAATATTCTAAATCAGCAGTTTTATCTGGATAACCCAAAGTTGAGAAAGGCCACAACGCTGATGAGAACCAAGTGTCAAGCACGTCCTCATCTTGTTTAATATTTGTGCTAGAACATTTTGTACATACGTGAACGTTTTGTTTTGAAATCATCATTTCGCCACAATCTTGACAATAGTATGCAGGAATTCTATGTCCCCACCACAATTGACGTGAAATACACCAATCCCTTACGTTTTCCATCCAGTTAAAATAAATTTTTGAAAATCTGTCTGGCGTAAACTTAATGCTCTTCTTTCTAACCACGTCAATAGCAGGTTTAGCAAGTGGTTCCATCTTAACGAACCATTGTTTACTTACGATTGGTTCAATGGTGTGATTACATCTATAACAATGTCCAACATTGTGGTGTAATGGCTCAATTTTAACAAGATAGCCTAACTCTTTTAATTCTTCAACAATTTCGTTTCTGCAATCAAGAGCATCTTTACCACAATACTTGCCAGCAAGTTGATTCATTTTGCCGTCATCTGCAATAACTTTTACAACTTCAAGGTTATGGCGAAGCCCAACTTCAAAGTCGTTAGGGTCATGTGCAGGCGTAATTTTAACAGCACCTGTACCAAAGCCAAGTTCAACGTATTCATCATAAACGATAGGAATTTCCTTGTTTACGATAGGTAAAATCAACATTTTACCTTCCATACCCTTATATCTTGGGTCTTTTGGATTAACTGCAACAGCCGTGTCGCCAAGCATAGTCTCTGGGCGAGATGTTGCAACGGTTATAAATTGGTCGCTATCCTTGACAGGATACTTAATGTACCATAAATTACTATCTTCTTCAACATACTCAACTTCTGCGTCAGAAAGAGCAGTTTTACATTCAGGGCACCAGTTAATAATTCTGTCCCCACGGTAAATTAAGCCTTTTTCATACAAGTTTACAAAAACTTCTTTAACTGCTTTCGAGCATTTTTCATCCATTGTAAACGCCAAGCGTGACCAGTCGCAAGAAGAACCAAGTGTTTTTAACTGTTCAATAATTCTTCCGCCATACTTTTCCTTCCAAGCCCACGCTCTTTCTAAAAAGCCTTCTCTGCCAATATCTTTTTTGGTTATACCCTCTTTTGCCATTTGTTCAACGATTTTAACTTCGGTAGCAATAGAAGCGTGGTCAGTTCCAGGAAGCCACAATGCACTATAACCTTGCATTCTCTTAAACCTAATAAGAGTGTCCTGCAAAGTTTCGTCAAGAGCGTGACCCATGTGAAGTTGGCCAGTGATGTTTGGAGGTGGGATAACAATTGTGAAAGGAAGTTTGTTTGCATCTACCTCTGCTCTAAAATATCCATTTTTTTCCCATTCTTCGTAAATTTCTTTTTCAAACTCTGATGGGTTGTAAGTTTTTGCCATATCCATTTTTGGCTTTCTCCTTTTTTAATACACCATAAATACAACGACAATTATACTTTATTATTTTAATAAAGTCAATCATTATAGTGGCGATTGTCAATATTAAAATTTGTTTCATACAATAAATTATAAAAATTTTAATTTGGGAGAAATGATAATGAAAAGAATTTTAACAATTTTTTTGACTTTCGCCTTTGTTTTAACACCAATGTTTGGTTGTTCTAAAAAAGACGATACTATTAGGCTTAACGAAGTTACCCACTCTGTTTTTTACGCACCGCTTTATCTAGCTATTGAAAATGGTTATTTTGAAGAAGAAGGCTTAAAAATAGAATTAACCAATGGTGGCGGTGCAGATAATTCAATGACGGCTTTGCTTTCAGGAACAGCCGACGTTGCACTTATGGGACCTGAAACTGTAATTTACGTGTACAATCAAAACAAAAAAGATTACCCTAAAGTTTTCGGGCAATTAACACAAAAAGACGGTTCGTTTTTAGTCTCAAGAATTGCTGAACCAAATTTCGATTGGAACAACCTTCGTGGAAAGGAAGTTTTGGCAGGTAGAAAAGGCGGGGTTCCTGCAATGACGTTTGAGTATATTATGAACAATCTTAACATGCAAAACAACGTGGATTTTACCATGAATTTTGACGTTCAATTTAATCTGATGACAAGTGCTTTTTTAAGCGGAACTGCTGATTACTGCACTGTTTTCGAGCCAACTGCATCAGAATATCAAGCAACGGGAAAATGGCACATTGTAGCAAGCGTTGGCGAACAAAGTGGCGAAATTCCTTACACTTCCTTTATTGCTCTCGGCAGTTATATCAAGAATAACCAAGATAAGTTAGAAAAATTTATGAAAGCATTAAAAAAGGCACACGAATTTATGAACACCCACACTGAATATGAAGTTGCAGAAGCAATTGTAAAACAATTCCCTTCTACTACTATTAATTCAATTGAAACGTCTATTAAAAGTTATAAAAACATTGATGCTTGGAAAACCAATTTACAAGCAACTGAAGAAAGTTTTAATAGACTTCAAGACGTTATGCAAAACGCAAACGAATTGTCAAACAGAGTTGCATTCAATAATATAGTTGACAACTCAATCGCAAAAAAAGTATTTGGATAATTAACTAAAAATTTTACGGCGGATAAAACAATGGAAAAATTACTTGAATTTAGAAACGTTTTCTTAACATATCAAACGTTAACCGATGAAATTAAAGCAATAGAAAAATTAAGTTTTAATGTTTGTGATGGTGAATTTTTATCAATCATAGGTCCGTCTGGCTGTGGTAAAACAACAATTTTGTCTTTAATCGCAGGGCTAATAAAACCGTCAAGTGGTAAAATAATTATTGACGGAAAGGTAGAACACGATTTAGAACTTGGTTATATGCTTCAAAAAGACCAACTTTTTGCTTGGCGAACTATTGAAAAAAACATATACTTACCACTAGAAATTAAAGGCATAGACACAAAAGAAAACAAGGAATATGCACTTTATTTACTTGAAAAATACGGACTAATAGATTTTAGAAAGAATTACCCTGACCAATTATCTGGCGGTATGCGTCAAAGGGTTGCTTTAATTAGAACGCTTGTGTTTAAACCTAAAATTTTGCTACTTGACGAACCGTTTTCAGCACTTGACGCTCAAACCCGTTTATCCGTTTGTGACGACGTTTATAAAATTATAAAAGCCGAGAAAAAAACTGCCATTTTGGTCACTCACGATATATCAGAAGCAATCTCTATGTCTGACAAAATCATAGTGCTAACCAATAGGCCTGCACAAGTTAAATCTATATATCGACCAAACATAAAAGGCGACTCGCCTATACGCAAAAGAGAAAGCAAAGATTTTGGATTGTTTTTTGAAAAAATCTGGAAGGAGTTAGTATGACAAAAGAAAAAAACTTCTCAAAAGAACATTTACTTTTTATTAAAAAGAACAAAAAACACACATTGTTTATTTGGATAATGAGATTTGCTGTTTTAGTGTTTACACTGGGGCTTTGGGAACTTTTGGCACAACTTGAAATTATAGATTCGTTTATAAGCAGTTCCCCTTCCCGCATTTGTAAAACGCTTGGCTCATTATTTGTTGAAAACAATTTAATTTACCATATGGGCATAACGTTATATGAAACCATTTTAGGTTTTTTGATTGCTGTTGGTCTTGGATACGTTATAGCATTAATATTGTGGTGGTCAGAAACAACCAGAAGAATTTTAGAGCCTTACGTTGTCGTGCTAAACAGTCTTCCTAAAATCGCATTAGGTCCAATTATTATCGTTTGGTGTGGCAGTGGCAGTAAAGCAATTATATTTATGGCAACTTTGATTGGCATAATAGTTGCAATAATAACAATGCTAAACGGATTTTTAGAAACTGATAAAAATAAGATTTTATTACTAAAATCAATGGGTGCCAACAAAATACAAATTCTGACAAAACTTGTTATCCCAGGAAGCCTTCCAACCTTTATAAGTATGCTTAAAATAAGCGTTGGGCTAGCGTGGGTCGGCTCAATTATGGGCGAATATTTAGTTTCCCGTGCGGGGCTTGGATATTTAATCGTATATGGCGGGCAAGTGTTTAAGTTGGATTTAGTTATGAGTGCAACTGTCGTGCTTTGTGTTTTAGCAACCTTAATGTACTCTGTCGTAGCACTAATAGAAAAAATAGCAATAAAACATAGATAAAATAAAAAAACTTAGATTATAATAATCTAAGTTTTTTTTGTTCATTAAAGCAAAATACAAATTATGCCACCCTTATTCTCATTTACAATTCGGGTTAATGTTTTCCTTAATTTACCTTGTGCTTCTTTTGGCATTGTATTTAACTTGCTTGTAAGCCCCTCGTTGACCAAATCGTGCAAAGATTTACCAAACATATTTGTTTCCCAAATTCCTGATGGGTTATCTTCAAATTTGTTCATTATATAGTTGACTAAATCTTCGCCTTGTTTTTCAGTGCCAACTGTTGGGGCAACTTCAGTGTTTACGTCAACTTTCATAATATGTAAACTTGGTGCTGATGCTTTTAATTTAACCCCATATCTTCCACCTTGTTTTACCAAAACAGGCTCTTCTAAATTCATTTCATCAATAGTTGGCAACACTACGCCATATCCATTTTGTTCAGCATCTTCTAATGCACTTTTAATTTTATAGTACTTTTTTCTTTCGTTTGAAAAAGACTTAATATATCTCATAAGTTCAAAGTCATCATTAATTTGCTCGCTACACTCATCAGAAAGAACTTGGTAATACAACTTTTCGTTTGCATCAATTTTAAAATCAGAAGTGCCACTACCCAATTTTAATTCGTTCAATTTCATCTCTTTAATATTGTCACTATCATCAAAAATGTTATCTAAACAAGCAAAATCGCACATTTTTTCCACGTTTATAGATGCATTTTTAACGTTGTCAATAATTTCAGAAATAATTTTATTGTCGCTTGGAAGTGCTTGCATCCACTTTGGCAAATCAACGTTAATGGAAACCATAGGAAATTCCATTAAAGCCCTTTCCATAATCATACTGATTGCGTTATTATCCATTTCCAAAACGTTAATGCAAACAACAGGAACGTGATGTTTATTTTCTAAATCATTTGCAATTTTAACTGCACTTTCAGAGTTTGGGTTTTTGCAGTTTAGCACTATTACAAACGGTTTATTTAAGGCTTTTAACTCTTTAATAACCTTGTTTTCCGCTTGAATATAATTATCCCTTGAAATTTCGCCAAAACTTCCATCAGTTGTTATAACAACACCAATAGTTGAATATTCTTCAATGACCTTTTTTGTGCCGATTTCAGCAGCCTTTTCAAACGGAATTTCATTTTCATCCCAAGGCGTTTTTACAAGGCGTGGTTTATCATTTTCAATGTGTCCAACTGCTCCTTCAACAATATAACCAACGCAATCAACAAGCCTAACGTTTGCAGACGCTTTGTTCTTAAATTGAACCTTAACAGCGTTTGCTGGGATAAATTTTGGTTGACTTGTCATAATTGTTTTACCATCAGCAGATTGTGGCATTTCATCGGTTGCGATTTGTTTTTGAAGTTTATTGTTTATATTTGGTATAACCAAATTTTCCATAAACTTTGTTATAAAAGTGGATTTGCCGGTCCTAACAGGCCCAACAACGCCAATATAAATATCACCATTAGTTCGCTTTGCAATATCTCTATAAATATCGTATTTTTCCATAAGAAAACCTCCCACATATTACACGAATAATATATGAGAGGTTTAATTTTTATATGATTTATTTGTTCATTTTTTTATTTTATTGTTTTTTATTTTTTTCATCGCCAGTTTCTTTATTCTTTAAGGCCTTTTTTGCTTTCATTTTAACAACCATTTCTTTAATTGAGGTTGGGTGTTCATCCCCAGAAAGCATCCTTTCAATATTGCGTCTATGTGCAAACCAAGTGAAAAAGCAAATTGCAAACACCAAGAAATTTGTTAAAACGTATAAAGTGGTTGTCGTTGGGTCAACTGAAAACCTAAAATTACCATAAACGTTAAACAATCTTATTAAACTTGCAATTACAGGTGGTGTTATTGCTATAAAAGAGCCCATAGCACCAAATTCGGTTAAATATATAAAGAGCAAGGCAGCAACTAAAGCCATTATAATAATAACCGCCCATTCAATCCCGTAAACCGATTCACAAACCAAGAACACACCAATTGTTGAAGCAATACCCTTTCCGCCCTTAAACTTAAAAACAACAGGATAAATATGCCCCATAACAACCGCAAAACCACACAAGTAAATTGCAAAGTCAGATATTGCGAATTGGCTGTTAGGAAAGAATTTGCCTTGAAATACAAAAAATACCGTTAAAGTTGGAATAACGCCTTTCATAATATCAAGAAAAAAGGTTAATAGCCCAAATTTAAGCCCCATATTCCTGCTCATGTTGAGCGTTCCTGGGTTTCCACTGCCCATTTTTCTTATATCTTTGTTTTTTGATTTAGAAATTATAATCGCCCAGTTTATATTTCCAAACATATAACTTCCAAGTGCAAATAATATTAAAATAATAATATCACTCATCTTCGTTATTTTCCCTTACAATAATTTTTATAGGCGTTCCTGAAAAATCATAAGCCTTTCTTAAGCAGTTTTCAAGATATCTTTTGTATGAAAAGTGCATAATTGAACTATCGTTTACAAATAAGATAAAAGTTGGTGGATTTGTTGAAAGTTGGGTCACAAACTTAATCTTTAATCTCTTTCCGTTTACTGACGGTGGCTCGTTTGCCCTAACACAATCTAAAATCAAATCATTTAATTGCCCAGTTGAAATACGCCTATTCGCATTTTCCATCGCCCTTAACGAAAGGTCTAAAATCTTATCTGTTCTTTGCCCTGTTTTTGCCGAAACGTAAATAGGCAAAATATAGTCCATAAACTTTAAATCTTCTTTTAAATCGTTGTTAAAAATATTAATGGTATTTGTATCTTTTTCAATTAAATCCCACTTATTCATAACGACAATTGATGGCTTGCCTTGTTCGTGAACGTATCCACAAATCTTAACGTCTTGCTCTGTTATACCTTGTTCAGCATCAATCATAATAATGCAAACGTCAGCCCTTCTAATCGCACCTAAAGCCCTTAAAACACTGTAATATTCAAGGTCTTCTTCAACGCTTTTTTTCTTTCTAATACCAGCGGTATCAATAAGCGTATATTTATTGCCTTTATACATAAAAGGGGTGTCAATTGCATCTCTTGTCGTACCCGCTATGTCAGACACAATAGTCCTATCAAACCCTAGTAATTTATTACATAAACTCGACTTTCCTGCATTTGGTTTTCCAACCACTGCAAGGTGCAATGAGTTGTCATCATCTTTATCACCTGCAACCTTAAACTGTTCAACAACAGCATCTAAAAGTTCGCCCACACCTGTGCCGTGTTCAGCCGAAATCCCGTATGGCTCGCCTAACCCCAAGTTGTAAAACTCGAACAATTTATCTATCTCGTAATTATCAAGTTTATTAACTGCTAAAACAACTGGCTTACCCGATTTACGAAGTTTCATTGCAACATCTTGGTCTGATGCGTTTAAGCCTGTTTTAGCATCAGTAAACAATATAATAACATCGGCCGTTTCAATTGCGATTTCCGCTTGTTTTTGAATATGTTTCCACATTTGGTCAGTAGATTTTAGTTCCAATCCACCCGTATCAACCAACGTAAAATAATTCCCACACCACTCTGCATCAGCATAAAGCCTATCACGAGTCACGCCTGGAAAGTCTTCTACTATCGATATTTTTTTCCCTACTACTTTGTTAAAAAAAGTTGATTTGCCAACGTTTGGCCTGCCAACTATTGCCACTAATGGTTTTGCCACTGTCAATTCCTTCCTTTATATGTTATTGGCACAAAATTACAGATTTAGTATTATTATCTATCTCTACCTTAATTATTTCATCTCTTGAGGTTGGAACGTTCTTTCCAACGTAATCCGCCCTTATTGGCAATTCCCTATGCCCTCTGTCGATTAAAACTGCAAGTTGAATGCTTTTTGGTCTGCCGTGTTTAATAATAGCCTCAATTCCAGCCCTAACAGTTCTTCCCGTATACAAAACGTCATCACACAAAATAACGTCTTTACCTACCAATGAAAAACCTATATCCTCAACAGCCAAATTTTCTTTAATATTATCTTTAGTTTTATCGTCTCTAAAGTTAGTAATATCAAGTTTAGCCGTTGAAATTTCAATTTTTTCAATATCAAAAATATTTTTTGCAAGAATATCACAAATAGGCACGCCACCTTTTGCAATGCCAAGCATAACAATGTTGTTTACACCCTTGTTATTTTCGATAATTTCGTGCGAAATTCTTTTTAGTGCCCTATCTACTGCAAGAGCATCCATTAAAACGGTTTTAATTTGCATATTATCTTAAACCCTTTAATATTTTTTCAAAATAAGACGGCAAATCGCTTGTAAAACTTACCAATTTATTAGTCGATGGATGTATAAATTCAAGTTTATATGCGTGCAACAACTGTCCGTCAAGTTTAAATTTTTGGTTTTTATAGCCATACTCTTTATCGCCAACAACCGGATGACCAATATGTTTTGCATGAACTCTTATTTGGTGCGTTCTGCCCGTCTTTAATGAAAACTGGCAAAGAGTATGTTGAGCGTATCTTTTAACGACCTTAAAGTCGGTAATTGCTTCACGCCCACTTTTTGAAACTGCCATTTTGGTCCTATCTTTTTGGTTTCTGTCAATAAAAGTATGGATAGTCCCACTATCTTCTTTTACAACACCCTCTAAAAGTGCAAGGTAAATTCTATGGCAAGTTTTATCTTCTAACTGTTTTGCAAGGCTTAAATGTGCCTTATCATTTTTTGCAACAACTAATAAGCCAGACGTGTTTTTGTCTATCCTATGCACAATTCCCGGTCTTATAACCCCATTTATACCCGACAAGTTGTCCAAGTGATATAAAAGTGCATTTACAAGTGTGTCACCTTGTGTTCCACTTCCAGCGTGCACGGTCAACCCCTGTGGTTTATCAATAACTGCAACGTCGTTATCTTGATAAACTATGTTTAATGGCATATCTTTTGGCTCAAGGTCAAGATTTTTGTTTTCTGGCAAAAAAACTTCTATTGTTTCTCCATTTTTAACAACTTTGCTTGCCTTAATAACCTTATCCCCGCACTTAACGTTGCCGTCATCACACAATTTTTTAATGTGAGAACGTGTCAAATTTAATTGTCCTGATAAAAAAACGTCAATTCTAACGCCTTCTAAATCATTTATTTCAAACTTCTTTACTGTCATTTCTTTTCTTAAAAATTGCATTTTTGTCTATAAATAAAAGATATATTATAAACATTATCATACCGACAACTAAAAAGGTGTCTGCTAGGTTAAATATTGGGTAAGAATATTCCCCGAACACAAAACTTAAAAAGTCAACAACACCACCAATAAACAACCTGTCAATAAAATTACCAAGTGTGCCACTGATTATAAAAATTAATGATACTTTTAGCCATTTATATTCCTTTTTTACGCAATAAACGTAAAGTGCAACAAACATTATTAGTGCAAAAACTGTTATAATCTTAAAAAAGGTTTGTGCCCAAGAAACGCCTGACAAAAAACTCCAAGCAGCACCTTTATTTAGTGCATAACTAAAATAGAAAAAACCATCGATTACCGTTTGCCTATCACCTAATTCCATTGTTGTTGAAAAATGGTACTTTGTTATTTGGTCAACTGCTATTAAGAAAACTAGCAAGCATAATAAGGCAATTTCAGTAATTATTCGTTTTCTTCTATTAGCCCCAATTCCTTGCATATTTCCCCCAACTCCAACTCACCCGGATGCAAAACTTTATTCATATCAAAGCCAGTATCACTTGTCGCAACTATATAATCTTTTATTTTTTGTTTTGGATTAAACTTTTCTTCTTCATTAATAAGTTTTTCAAGCTCTTTAATTGTATTTTTAGAATTTTTTGTTTTAGAGTCTTTATCAACCTTTTCCTTTATAGCAACGGCCTTTTTTGTTGCTTTATATAAAGGGTATTTTTCTTTTAAGGCATCAAAATAATCGTCCCAACTTTTAGAGAACTTTTTTAGCCTTTCCATTTCAAGCGAATATTCTAACTCGGCTTGTTCAACAATTTGACTTGCTGTTTTTTCCGCCCTTTCAAGAGTTAAAATAATTAGTTTTTCTTTTTCGTTGACTTTTTCTAATTGGTCATACAACTCTTTATTCTCTTTTGAAAGTTGACTTATTCGACTTCGAAGTTCGTTTATTAAGTTTTCGTATTGCGATTTGTATGCGTCAAGCATTAAATTGACGTCTTTACGCTTATACTTTCTCTTTTTTAACTCCAAAACAAAATCTCCCTATGCTTTTACTTGTTTAGACCTAATATCATCAAGCATTTTACTTTTTAATTCATAAAGCTTGTCTGACAAATCGACTTTATATAAATGTGGTTTGTCAAGACGTTTATACTCATCCCAAAAACTATCAAGTTCGGTCTTTGTATATTCAATAATTTCTTTTAATGATGGTAATTTATAGACTAATTGACCATTTTTAATAACGTCAACGTGTAATTTTCTAACCGTATAGTTATTAAAGGTAATCTTTTTCCATCTTTCAGTTTGGTGGGTTAAAACCAATGGTTTAGATTGGTCAACATCTTCTTCATTTCTTAAGAAAATGCAGTCCGCCTCTGCCTTTCCAGAAACATTATCATAAACCCTGTAAATATCCTTAAAACCTGGGTTGGTGATTTTTGCAACGTTTTCAGAAAGTTTAATTTTTGGCGTTTCATTCCCTTTTTCATCAATAACTGCTGCGAGTTTATATACACCACCCAAAGCAGGCATATCGGCACTTGTTATAAGTTTTGTGCCAACGCCCCAAGAATTAATTTTTGCACCTTGGCTTTTTAGTGAATTTATAGAATATTCATCAAGGTCGCCCGATGCACAAATAATCGTGTCTGGATAGCCAGCATCATCAAGCATTTTTCTTGCTTTTTTAGATAAATATGCAAGGTCGCCAGAATCCAAACGAATTCCTTTTGGCTTGTAGCCTTGTTCTTTTAAGTAGTCAAATACCTTTATGGCGTTTGGGACACCTTGATTTAAGGTATCGTAAGTGTCAACCAATAAAAGCGTATTATTTGGGTATGTTTTAGCGTATTCCATAAACGCTGTATATTCATCTTTAAAGTTCATAACCCAACTATGAGCATGCGTTCCCGCAACAGGAATATCGAACATTTTGCCAGCCAACACGTTAGAAGTTGAATTACAACCACCAATAACTGCTGCTCTTGCACCATAAATGCCGGCATCTGGGGCTTGGGCTCTTCTTAAACCAAATTCCATAACAACGTCACCTTTTGCGGCAGAGCAAATTTTTGCAGACTTGGTTGCAATAAGCGTTTGAAAGTTAAGCATGTTTAAGATTGCAGTTTCAATTAGTTGTGCTTGAATAATTGGTGCTTTAACCGTCATAATAGGTTCGCCAGGGAAAACGACCGTTCCTTCTGGCACGGCATAAATATCACCCGTAAACTTAAAATCTTTTAGATAATCCAAAAATTCTTGGTCAAATATTTTTAAGTTTTTAAGATATTCAATCTCATCTTCGCCAAACTTTAAGTTCAAAACGTAGTCAACAACTTGTTCTAAACCACAAGCAAGCGAGTAAGTTATCATTTCATTTTGGCGGAAAAACACATCAAACACGGCGATTTCTTCTTTTTTTCCGTGTTTAAGGTATCCGTTCATCATTGTTAATTGATATAAGTCAGTAAGCAACGTTAAATTTCTTTTGTCCATTTCAATCTCCTTACGCTAAAAATCATTTTTATCAATTAAAGATTACAATTATCCACTATTTATTAAGTATAACACATTAATATTTATTTGTAAATTATATTTTACTTTTTCTTTTATATAACTTTTTATAAATTGACTTATCAAGTCTATCGTGATATAATAAAAACATCGAAAAAAGGTGAAAATTATGATTTGTTTTGTTATCGCATTAAAAAAAGAAAGTGAAGAACTCTTAAAAACGGCAACGTGCGTTAAAGAATTTGTGCTTGCGGACAAGCCTTGTTATTCTTGCAAACTAAATGGAAAGGATGCAATAATTGCCATAAGTGGCATAGGCAAGGTTAGTTCAGCATTAACCACCCAACTTTTAATCGACAAGTATAACCCAAAATTCATTTTAAATTTTGGAACTTGTGGCGGAATGAATGATAGCGTTAAAATTTTAGAATATTATGTCGTGGAAAAATGTTGTCAATACGATTTTGACGTAAGTGCTATTGACGACGTGCCTATTGGTTATATTCAAGAATATAATAGAGTTTATTTTGATGCGTATGTAAACGGGCTTGACTTTTTAGAAAAGAAAAATATTGCTAGTTCGGACAAGTTTACTCATAAATATGAAGACGTAAAAACTATAAACGATATGAATTGTAGCATTTGCGATATGGAAGCAGGTGCAATTGCACAAGTATGCACTTCAAATGGCGTTCCTTTTGTTGCAATAAAAGGTATTAGCGACGTGTACGGAAACGGCACACAACCCGAACAATTTTTAGAAAATCTTAAAAAAGTTGGAAAAGGCTTCCCTTCAGTTATCCTAAAAGTTCTTGACGCTATATGTTAAAAAATAAACGCTCACTTAAGTTAAGTGAGCGTTTTTTTGGAGCTGATAACCGGAATCGAACCGGTGACCTCATCCTTACCAAGGATGTGCTCTACCATCTGAGCCATATCAGCATTTCTTAAATGCTAATACATTATATAAAATTAAAAATCTTTTGTCAATTCAAAAAACATTATAAATTAAAAATATTTGTATTATTTTTTAGTATAAATAAAAAACAGGCAAAAAGCATTGGCTTTTTGCCTGTTTGATTTTATTAAAGATACTTTATTTCTTTTTTGCTAATCTCTGTTAAGCCTTTTCTTTGGGCATAACTTTTCTTTCTTTCAGGTAATTTTATCCATTTAATTTTATCTTTATTTTTATATAAAATCATTAAGATTGCAAGTAAAACAACAAGTGAAACTATTAAAATAATTACCCACCAAGACCAAGTTTCGCCTTTAACTTTTTCCCACATTTCGTTGATATCCATAAGCGTTTCGCTATCAAAGAAACTCATAACGGCACATCTTTCAACGTTTTCTTGTGTTGGATATTGTGCAATCAACCTTCCATAACTTTCTTCTGAAACTTTAATGGTATAATCCCCATTATTTCCAAAGAAATATGAAAAATCAACTTCTATACCTTCGCCTACTTCTAAATCTTCAGACTCATCAAACCAATCAACAACGATATTATCAAAAATATAGTCGCCAGCCATCATACTTGTGTAGCCTGTGTAATTCATGTTAGCATAAACACTTGAAGAACTTGATATAAACTCTAAAAATTTATAAACGGCATCATAGTTTGTGCTACCCGATGGCATAACAAAACCATCAAACCAAATATTGCTACCTTCGTCTGGAATATAATAACTTAAAGATTTTAATTGGTCATCTTCTAAAACGCCCAAATCTTCATCATCATATTCACCCGCAGCAACGTCAATTGCATAAGCAGCATCACCACTCCAAGCAACGTAAGCATCAATATTGCCCAAAACTATATCGTTTTTGCCACTGTCAACTTCAAAACCATACAATTTATCTTTTAATGAAGATAATTTATCGCCAACCTTATTTATCGACGTTTTATCTGTTCTATTCAATATTTCGGTAATTGTTTGATTATCAGTCGCTAATTCAAGTTCATCTTGATAAACCATTGCTAAACCAACGATATATGAATCTCTAACAGAGTCTTTTATAGTAATTCTTCCATAAATATCACTGTTATTAAACGGGCTATACCAATTTTTAACGTCATCAACGCTAACCGTTTCGGTATTATAAACCCAACCCATTGTTCCCCACATATAGCCGACCATAAAATCGTATAATGATAAATTGTCGTTTTTATATTTTCCGCTATCAATTTCAATTGCTTGCAATTTTTCTTTAATAAACGGAGAAATGTTGCTGTTATAATCGGTCAAATAACCTTGATATTCGGTTTTTTTAGTTAAAGGCTGAATTCTGCCTTCAACTGCAAGTTTTTCAATCATATATTCGCTTGGAACAACCAAGTCATAACTATTTGGGTTAATCACCAACTCGTTATACAAGTTTTCATTTGTTCCGTAAGTTGAATAAATTACTTCAATGCCTGTTTGTGCGGTAAACTCTTCAAATATGCTTTCATCAATATAGTCTTCACAATTGCAAACCCTGATTACCTTGCTTGTGGTTTCAGTTTTTGCACAACCAAACAGCGAAAAGGTTGGTGCTAAAATAAACAAAGTTAAAAATAACATTAATACTTTTTTCATTTATTTAGCCTCCTTTTTTCTTATATGCACGTTTTTAAGCACAACAACTAAAATAATCACAACGAAAATTATAGCAGACAATGCCCTTAACGCTGGCAAGGAAGAATTTGCATTTGATTTTGACATTGCACCATAAACGTATGTTGAAATAGTATCAAAACCAGCAGGTTTTGTATATGCACTGATAATATAATCATCAAGCGACAATGTTATAGAGAGCATAAAGCCACTTAAAATACCCGATAAAATTTCTGGCACAACAACCTTAAACAACGCTGTAAATGGAGTTGCACCAAGGTCTAACGCTGCTTCATACAAGTTTGAATCCATTTGCTTTAATTTTGGCATAACTGAAAGCACAACGAAAGGCGTTGTTATAATCAAATGCCCAATAACCATTGCAAAATAAGAACGGCTTTCAGAAAAAATCAATGCAAATAGTAAGACCAAAGCAACGGCTGTGACAATTTCTGCGTTAATAACAGGAATTCTGTTTGATGCAGAAACGCTTTTACCCAACTTACCTTTACTATAAAAAATACCAATCGCACCAAAAGTGCCTAATAAAGTTGCTAAAACTGCAACAATAAGTGCTAAAAACAAGGTGTCATAAACAATTTTCATTAATGCTGCGTCAGCAAACAACTTTTTATATAGGTTTGTTGAAAAACCTATCTTAAACGCTTGCTCGATATTAACAATCGGTGCATCGACAAAACTGTATAACACCAAAGTAAAGATAGGTGCATAAATGAAAAGTAAAATTAGAGCGACGTAAAAAATTTGAAAAAACTTTTTCATTATAAATTAGTCCCCCTTGTATCTTCATTTTTAAATCCACCTGTTATCCACATAGAAACAAGCATAATTACAAGTAAAACCATTGCCATTGCCGAACCAAAATTCCAATTTTGGAAGGTTGTGAATTGCTCATCAATAAGTTTTCCGACAATAGTGATTAAACCATTACCAAAGGTATCAGAAATAACGTAGCAAGTCATAGTTGGCATAAACACCATAGTTATGCCACTTGCAATTCCACCCATTGATAAAGGAAAGGTAATTTTTGTAAAAGTCTTAAACGAACTTGCACCTAAATCTTTGCCAGCCTCAACATAACTCTTGTCCATTTTGCTTAAAACTGTGTAAATTGGCAAAATCATAAATGGCAAATAGTCATAAACCATACCTATTATAACGTTTAAGTAATTGTTAAAATTAAACACGCCAATAATTGTTAGCAAATCTTTCATCGCCATTGCACGAAGGACAAAGTTTATCCACATTGGCATAATGAAAAGCATTAAAAGAGTTCCACCTTTATTTAGGTTGCTGTTTGCAAGAATATATGCAACAGGGTATGCAATAATAATGCAAATCAACGTAGTTGCAAGTGCTATTAAGATGCTTATAATAAGTGTCGAAAGCGTTGTTGCACTTGAAAAGAACCTTATAAAATTAGCAAACGAAATACTGCCGTTTTGGTCGGTAAAAGCATAAAACACTATTAACAACAAAGGCAAAACAACAAAAAGTGCTAAAAACAAACCGTAAGGGATACAGAGTTGTTTTCTAGAAAAAGATGGTCTAAAAGCACTTTTTACGTTTGCTTTTTCAATATCTTTATTAAAACTCATCTCTTAATCTCCTGTTTAAGTGAAAGTTTGATTTTATCTTTTGGAATAATTACACTAACTCTATCGTTTTCGTTCCAAGTATCTTCGGTATCTAAAACAAAGTCTTCTTCATTTTCGTCCGTTCTAACGATTAATTGGTAGTGGTCGCCCTTGTAGATTATAGAAATAATATTACCTATTGCACCACCAAGGTCAGCATCGTCACTAATCTCAATATCCTTTAAGCCAACTTCAACGTTAACGTCAACGTCAGTTAGGTCAATCTTCTCGCCTTCTGCCGTAATCAAATAGCCTTCTTCATCGACAAATGAATTTGGATATAATTGTGTCACGTCACACTCGAATTCGCCATCACCAAAGCAAACGGTGTTCTTCTTTGTAATATAACCATCATACTTATTGGTTGAAAAATTCTTTTCCATAATATGTATTAAGTCAGGCTTGATAAATAAACTTACCTTTTCCCCAACCTTTCTTTCAACGGTATCTTGAATTACTATTTCAGTTTTACCAACGAGCATAACCATTTCATAATGCACACCCTTAAAAATAGAACTGATAATCTTACCGTTTACTTGACCTTTGTTTTCATCCATTAACACAACGTCTTCTGGGCGAACAACAACGTCAACCTTTTCATTTTTAGCAAAATCATCAACGCAATCAAAGTTATGGTTAATAAACCTAACTTGTTTATCTCCAACAATAGTTCCACTAAAAATATTGCTTTCACCAATAAAGTCTGCAACGAAAGAGTTTTTAGGCTCATTATAAATATCGGTTGGAGTTCCGATTTGTTGAATAACGCCATCTTTCATAACTACGATAGTGTCACTTAAAGTAAGTGCTTCTTCTTGGTCGTGAGTGACATAAATGAACGTGATGCCAAGTTTTTTATGCATTTCTTTAAGTTCAAGTTGCATATCTTTTCTCATCTTTAAATCAAGAGCACCAAGTGGTTCGTCAAGCAACAAAATTTCAGGCTCGTTTACAATTGCCCTTGCAATTGCAACCCTTTGTTGTTGCCCACCCGATAAAGTTGAAACGCTACGTTTTTCAAACCCTTCAAGGTCAACCATTTTTAACGCCTTTTCAACCTTTGCAACTATTTCTGCCTTTGGCATTTTTTCTATTCTTTTAACTTCTTTACCTTTTTTATCTTGGTAAACAACCTCAAACCTTTTCATTCGAAGTCCAAAAGCAATATTATCAAACACGTTTAAGTGTGGGAAAAGTGCATACCTTTGGAAAACGGTGTTAATTGGGCGTTTGTTTGGTGGCAAATGGCTTATATTTTGACCATTAAGCAAAATTTTGCCACTTGTTGGCTTGTCAAACCCCGCAATCATACGAAGAGTTGTTGTTTTTCCACAGCCAGAAGGCCCTAAAAATGTGATAAATTCACCCTTTCTAACGTAAAAATTTATATTGTCAACAGCAACCACCCCGTCTTCAAATTCACGGGTTATATCAACTAATTCAATAATCTTTTCTCTTGTACCTTTATTTTGCATATTTCACCTCAAAACAAATCTATCTCTTATTAAAATGACGGTGGAGACGACACCCATATAAATTCTGCGTCAGTTTTTCCGTTGTTGACAATTTTGTGAACCTTGTTAGCAGAAAAATAAAAACTTTCGCCCTTTTTAACCTTAATCTTTCTTTTACCAAGCACCAAACTTATTTCGCCTTTTAAGACAAAACCAAACTCCTCGCCTTCGTGCGGGAAATCATCATCTGTCGACTTACCTGCCAAAAGTCTAATATGTGTTGGCTCCATGGTGTTTTTTTGTGCGTTTGGCACCAACCAATTCAGCACGTACTCTTCAGTTTGCTTTTCAATAAACTCGTTTTTATTAAAAGAAACCTTCTCTTCTTTTTCAATATCCGAAAAGAACTCTTTTAAATCTGTGCCAAGTGCGTATAAAATATCAATAAGCGTTGCAATAGACGGGCTGGTTAAGTCATTTTCCAATTGGGATATATACCCTTTTGTCAATTCACACCTGTCTGCAAGTTCTTCTTGAGTAAGATTACAATACAGCCTTAAGTTTTTGATTTTTTCACCAATCACCATAAAATCCATTTCCTATTAAAGTTTAGACATTTTTAACAAAAAGTTTAATAAAACTAAACTAAATAACGGAATATATTATATAAATTTTTATGTTTTGTGTCAATCATTTTAATATAAAAATTTAAAAATTTTTGTTTAGCATATTTATCGTTTGATTTTTAGATTTTTTTGCTTTATAATTAGAGTATGTGGTTTGATATTTTCATACAGGCAATCGGCTTTATTGCACTTGCAGTAAATATCCTTGCCGTTCAATTTAATAAGTACAGTACGATAATTTTATTAAAGACGATTGGTTCGCTTTTATTCGTTGTTCAATACATATTTTTGCACGCTTATACGGGTATGATAATGGATATTATTGGGTCAATAAGAAACATTATTTTTAGCCTTAACGTAAAAAACAATCGTTCGAACAAAGTTCCCGTTATTATATTTAGTATTTTAACTGCTGTTTTAGGAACGGCAACGATAATTTTAACTTGGGACGTTAGCAAAATTGTTTGGACAGATGACCTTAAAATTGCAACGTTAGTTATGGTTTTTATAAGCATTTTATCTATTATTGCAAAACTTATTTCAACCATTTCTTACTCAATAAAAAATCCACACAGAATGCGTCTTTTAAACTTCCCGTCTGCGTCTTGTTGGTTGGTTTATAATTTAATCACTTTTTCTATTGCAGGATTCATTAGTGAAATTATGACAATGTGTTCAATAGTTGTCGCTGAAATAAGATTTAGAAAAGATAAATACGAAGAATTCGAGTGATAATTTTATTTAAAATAACAAAAAAATATCGGCTTAACTAAAAGCCGATATTTTTATTTATTCTTCAATTATTTCTTCATCTTCTTCGCCTTTTGGTGTTATAGCAATCTTTTTAACGGTTGAATCGTCAATTCTCATTATTCTAACACCTTGGGTATCTCTGCCAATCTTACTTATATCTTCAGCAGCAACTCTAATAATCGTTCCGCCGTTAGTTATTATCATAATGTCTTCGTTTTCAGAAACAAGTTTTAGGCTGACAAGTTTTCCTGTTTTAGAGTTAAATACGCCCGCTTTAACGCCCTTGCCACCACGAGATTGCATTCTATAATCTTCAATATCAGAACGTTTGCCATAGCCGTTTTCGGTCATTGTAATAACTTCTGAACCTTCTTTTATTACAGCCATATCTACAACGATGTCGCCCTTGTTTAAGGTCATACTCTTAACGCCTTGAGTATCTCTGCCCATTGCACGAACATCATTTTCGCTAAATCTTATACACTTACCTTCGTGTGATGCGATAATAATTTCATCGTTGCCTGTTGATAATTGAACAGAAATCAATTCGTCGCCTTCAACAATGCTGATAGCGATTTTACCCGTTTTTCTAATGCTACTAAACTCTGACAACGCAGTCTTTTTAATCAAGCCGTTTTGGGTCGCCATAACGATATAGCCTTCAGCATTTTCTTTTAGCGGAATCATTGCCCTAACCTTTTCACCATCAGTTAATTGCAACAAGTTTACAATAGCTCTTCCACGGGCTGTTCTTTGTCCTTCAGGCACCATATAGCCTTTTATGCTGTAAACTTTACCTTTATCAGTAAAGAACAAGATGTCATCGTGGGTTGAAGTGACGAACATATTGTCAACAAAGTCTTCTTCTTTTGGCTTATGAGCAGTGACACCTTTGCCACCCCTTCTTTGTGTTCTATATTCAGCAACAGGAACACGCTTAACGTATCCTAAATGAGTTAAACTAATCACAACGTCTTCAACAGGTATCATATCGGCAATATCAATTTCGCCATAATCGTATGAAAGCTCTGTCTTTCTTGGTGATGGATATTTTTCTTTAATGAATTCCATATCCGCTCTAATAATAGCCTTAACTCTGCTTTCGTTTGCTAAAATATCTTTTAAGTCTGCAATAATGTTGCCAAGTTCAACAAGTTCTTCGTTAAGTTTTTCAACTTCCATACTAGTTAAGCGTTGCAACCTCATTTCAAGAATAGCATTTGCTTGCTTGTCAGTTAATTCAAATTCGTTGATTAAGCCTTCGCAAGCAGTGTTTTTATCGCTTGATTGACGGATAATTTCAATAACTCTGTCAATGTTTGCAAGAGCAATTACTAAACCTTTAACAATATGCTCTCTTTCTTCTGTTTTTGCTAAATCGTATTGAGTTCTGCGAACAATAACTTCTTCTTGGTGCTTAATATAATGCTCTAAAATTTCTTTTAAGCCCAAAACTTTTGGTTCGCCATCAACCAATGCAAGCAAGATTATACCATCTTTAACTTGCAAGTTAGTGTGTTTATATAAAGTGTTGAGAACGACTTGTGCGTTGGCATCTTTCTTAAGGTCGATAACCATACGCATACCGTGTCTATCTGATTCGTCTTTAATATCACTAACACCTTCAATACGCTTGTCTTTAACCATATCAGCAATGTTTTTAATAAGCATTGCTTTGTTTACTTGGTAAGGAAGTTCAGTGACAACAATTCTTTCTCTCGTTCCGTTGTTAAATTCTTCAATATCGCATTTAGCACGAAGAACAAAACCACCCTTACCTGTGCGGTAAGCCTGTTTAATGCCCGCTCTGCCCATTAAAACGCCACCTGTTGGATAGTCAGGGGCTGGGATATATTCCATAAGTTCTTCAACCGTGATTTCTGGGTTATCCATAAGTGCAATACAAGCGTTTAAGCATTCTGCAAGGTTGTGTGGTGGAATATTTGTTGCCATACCAACTGCAATACCATCTGCACCGTTTACCAAGATATTAGGGAATCTTGATGGCAAAACAACAGGTTGCATTTCAGTATCGTCAAAGTTAGGGTAAAAATCAACGGTGTTTTTATCAATTTCCTTTAACATTTCGTTTGCAAGTTTGCTTAATCTTGCCTCGGTATATCTGTATGCTGCCGCAGGGTCCCCGTCAACAGAACCAAAGTTTCCGTGTCCGTCAACAAGTGGGAAATTTATTGAAAAGTTTTGTGCGAGTCTAACGAGAGCATCGTAAACCGAACTGTCGCCGTGTGGGTGATATTTACCTAATACTTCACCGACAATTTTAGCACATTTTTTGAAGGCTTTATCACTAGTCAAGCCCATATCATGCATTGCGTAAAGGATACGTCTATGAACAGGCTTCAAACCGTCCCTAACGTCAGGGATTGCACGAGAAACGTTTACTGCCATAGCGTAAGCAATAAAAGATTTCTTTACTTCGTTATTAACTTCAACGTTGATTAATTTAGTTTTTTCAAGAGTGGCTTTAAATTCAGCAGATAATTCTGCACTCATATCTTTTTTTGACATAATCTGTTTCTCCTACTAAATATCCAAGTCGGTGACAAGTTTTGCATTTTCTTCTATAAATGCACGCCTTAACTCTGGGTTATCGCCCATAAGTGTTGTAAAGGTTTCGTTTGCCTCAATAGCATCTTCCATTGTGACACGAAGCATCGTTCTCGTTTCTGGGTTCATTGTGGTTTCCCATAATTGTTCTGGGTCCATTTCACCAAGACCTTTATATCTTTGAATATCGCATTTTCCAACTTCGGCTAAATAATCTTGTAATTCCTTGTCTGAATAGAAGTATCTATCAACTTTATTCTTTGTTGCTTTGTAAAGTGGTGGTTGAGCGATATAAACGTGCCCTTTTTCAACGAGCGGACGCATAAATCTAAAGAAGAAGGTTAGTAAAAGAATTCTAATATGGCTTCCGTCAACGTCGGCGTCGGTCATACAAATAATTCTGTTGTATCTTAACTTGCTTTCATCAAAGTCGTCGTGAATTCCGCCCCCGAAAGCAGTTATCATACTCTTAATTTCTTCGTTTTCTAAAACTCTATTAAGTCTTGCCTTTTCAACGTTTAATATTTTACCTCTTAATGGCAATATTGCTTGGAAACGCCTATCTCTGCCTTGTTTTGCACTTCCGCCTGCCGAATCACCTTCGACTATGAAAATTTCGCAAAATTCAGGGTTTTTATCAGAACAGTCTGCAAGTTTACCGGGAAGAGTTGTTGATTCTAACGCACCTTTTCTTCTTGTGCTTTCTCTTGCAAGCCTTGCCGCTTCCCTTGCCCTTTGAGCAGTTATACATTTAAGCAAAACTTCTTTGGCTTTTGAAGGGTTTTCTTCCATAAACGCACCAAAATATTCGTTCATAGCCTTTGTCACGTAATTACGGATTTCACTGTTGCCAAGTTTTGTTTTTGTTTGACCTTCGAATTGTGGCTCGGTTAGTTTAACTGAAATAATTGCCACCAAACCTTCCCTACAGTCGTCTGACGAAACTTTTTCATCGCCCTTAAAGACGTTAAGTTTTTTACCATAGTCATTGATAATTCTGCTTAATGAACTCTTAAACCCTTCAAGGTGTGTACCACCTTCTTCGGTATTGATGTTGTTTGCAAAAGCATAAATAAGTTCGGTGTAAGTTTCAGTATATTGAAGTGCAATTTCAATTTCCGTGTCGCCATAAAAAATATCAAAGTGTAAAGGCTTATCAAAAAGTGGCCCTTTGTTTTTACTTAAATCGTCAACAAAGTGTGAAATACCGCCTTCATAGAAGAAACAGTCTTCCCTTTCTTTACCAGCCCTTTTATCCACCATTTTGATTGTCAAACCTTTATTGAGGTAAGCAAGTTCTCTTAAACGAATTTTAATGGTGTCATAATTAAACTCGGTAGTTTCAAAAATTTCATCATCAGGCATAAAGGTGACCCAAGTTCCCGTAAAGTCTGCTGTGTCAATAACTTTTAATGGTGCTTGTGGAATGCCTCTGTTATAGGTTTGCTTATAATGATTGCCGTTTTGGAAAACTTCAACGTCAAGCCATTCAGACAAGGCGTTTACAACTGACAAGCCTACGCCGTGTAAACCACCCGAAATCTTATAGCCACCTCCACCAAATTTTCCGCCAGCGTGCAATTTGGTCAAAACAACTTCAACGGCTGAAATTCCTTCGGTATGGTGAATTGCAGTAGGGATACCTCTACCGTTATCTTTAACCGTGCAAGAACCGTCTTCATTGATTTGAACGGTAATTATGTCACAATGCCCGTTATTCGCCTCGTCAATAGAGTTGTCAACGATTTCTTGAACCAAGTGATGAAGACCACGCACGTCGGTCGAGCCGATATACATACCTGGTCTTTTTCTAACAGGGTCTAACCCCTCAAGAACTTGAATTTGACTTTCGCCATAATTGTTGGTTTGATTTTTAATATTTTCTACCATAACACACCTTGAAAATTTTGTTTTTTTAAGTTAAAATTTTATGTCTATTTATACTGCTTTCATTATATCATATTTGCGATTTTTTTACAAGTATAAATTGCCATTATTAAAACTATTTATAGTTTTAAGACGAATTTTTTTCAATTTTTTGCACTATGAATAACTTTTTTATTTATACGCATAATAATTTTGTCAAACAAAGGAGAATTTTATGGCAATTTGCAAAGAGTGTAATAAAAAAATTGATGACGGTTATGTTTTAGGTTGCAAGTTTTGTGAGGGTGTTTTTTGCGAAAAATGTGCAAAAAAAACACATAGAATTTGCCCTAACTGTTATTCGGATTTAGAATATATTGGATAATAAAAAAATGCTATCACTTAATCAAAAAGCGATAGCATTTTTTGTTTATAAATTTATTAATTTTTATCAATTTGTTCTTTTAAGCCGTCTAAAAGTTTTGCTTCCATAAGCCCTAAACCCTTTAATTGACACTTGTTGGCTTCTTTATACGCTTTATTGAAAAACATATCAGCCCCATTTCTTTCTTGCCTTACGTTTAGCAAATAGGCTAATTTAGCACGAAGCGTTTGACTATCGTTGACAGAGTTTATATATCTATCCAACTCGTACATAATGTCGTCAGCCTTATCTTCGTCCCTTGCAAACGTGCAAGCGTTATAAAGAGCATCTATCTTAAATATAGTCATATATGCGGTTGGCAAGTAATCTTCCAAGGTCAAAAGCCTTTCCGAACACTTTTGTGCATTTTCATAATCTTGCTTATCCAAATAATATTGATACCTTGCGTTTAATAACAATGCAAAATTAACGTCATCTTCTCTTAATTGTGGCAAATCAAAATACAATTTTTCATCTATTTCAGACGGTCTTTTTCCAACATATAAATTTGCTTGAATTTTAAGAAGATTAAGCATAACTTTTGACACGTCTGTTTGTTTTTTTATGCTGTAAATAACAGCACCATCGTTTAAGGAGTGTTGGTCAGATGCAGGCAAAGCCGTGCCAAAGAAATAATATGCCCCCATAGTCAATAGCATAGACCAAATAGAAAATGCCCACGCCGATAAATAATCAGTCAAATATAGTGCTGGCAAACCTAATAGCATCACTATAAACGATGCAATTAACCCACCTTTTGTCATATTTACAAGTTTTTTATCTAGGTCTTGGTCGCTAGATGGTATCATCTCGGTATAACCGGCTTGTTCACCAATCATAATAAAAGAAAATTTCAATTTTTCACCATCTTTTTTAAGCCTAAAAAACCAGACTGCTATTGATGAAAAAACAAACCCGTTTTTCTTGCCTGCGATAAGATGCCCAACTTCGTGAAAAAGTGCACATAAAAAACCCGCAACGACAACCCCAACGAAAAATTTTAATATCCAAGAAGATATTTCGCCACCATATTCTTCACTGCTTTTTAGCAAGGTTGAAAAGAAAAGTATAAATGTTATACAAATTGTGAAAAGATAGTTTATAACATTATTTCTTTTTTTCATTCTCCCCCCCTCCTTGCTGCCAAATATCCCTCTAAATTATCCATTTCGCTAATAAAAAGGTAATCAACTTTAGCCAATTTCATAATTTCATAAACAAGAGCAACGCCACCAGCGATTATCTCCGCCCTATCTGGTTGCAAACCCTCTAATGCTCGCTTTTGCTCTATGGTCATATCTAAAAGCATATCTCTCATTCCTTTTACTTGTTGGATAGTAATTCTATGCCCTTGCACTTTATTTGGGTCGTAAACTTCCATTTTCAAGTCGATAGAGGCAATACTCGTTGCCGTTCCACCAATGCCGTAAAACTCTGAACAAGGAATATTTCCATATTCACTAACGGAATTTTTAACAAACTGCAAAACCTTTTCTTTATCTTGCCCGCACTCGTTATAAATTTTAACGGCACCGACGTCTATACTTTTAGAGTAAACAATTTGCCCGCCTTTAACTATAAGCACTTCAGAACTTGCACCACCAACGTCAATAATTCCGCCATCTTTACCGTCAAGTGCACCGATAGCACCCAACTTTGCCTCTTCTTGACCTTGGATAACCTCAAGCGTTAGCCCTGTTAAAAGTTTAACCTTATCAATAAAGGCTTGCTTGTTAACGGCTTGTCTAACAGCAGCGGTTGCAAATATTAAAACTTCATCTGCGTTTTCGCACCTTGCATTATCAACAAAAAAAGAAACGGCAGATGCAGTCCTTTCAATCGCATTTTCCTGCAAAACTTTTTCCGTTCCCATTTTCTCTGCAAGACGGGTGGTAATCACGTCCTTTCTTTTTGTGACCCCATCAACGCTTATCATAAGCCTAACTGAATTAGAGCCTATATCTATAACACCATATTTCATAATTTACACAGAATAACTATAACCGAGTTTTCTTGCTTCTCTTTCAATCCATTCACGCATAGAACGAATTTCAACCGTTTCTTCGCCCTGCAAAATAAGTTGCTCGTACTTCGTGATTTGACCTTTAAGATACGCAATGCGGTTTTCTTTTACTTTAATTGAAATCATTTGATACGCCATGATTGCGAGCAAAATTATTAGAAGGAGCACTGCCCCTACCGTTGTTGCCACTATCACCTTTTTTGCTTTTTCTTCGGTCATGTCGTTTCACCTTTCGCCTTTTAATCTTTGGTTTAATTATATTATAAAACTTTTTTAACAAATTTGCAAGTATTATATTAAAACTTTTCAAATAAGCAATAAAACCTAACAACACACCTAAAAACATATATGCTCTTAAGTTTGAAAAGTTCATTTTATACGAATAGATTGAAAACAAAACAGAAAAACCCGAAACAAAAATTAGGTCTGTTATAAAATGAAAAACTTTTTTCTTTATTCCTCGCCTAAAAAGTTCTGTCGTGCCAAAAACAAACCCACAAAACGCACCAAAAACAAAGCACGCAATAAATATGTAAAATTGATTTTTTGAAACAAACATTTTACTTAAAAATCCTTTTAATTAAAGGTTCTTTTTTGTTTAAGTATTTTATTTCATAAAAGTCCCCGTCAGCATTTAAGTTTCCGTTCGCCTTGTTAAAAGCCGTGATTTTTATATTGTTGCCTAAAATTTGCACTTTACTTCCGTTTATGGTAAGTTTAAGCATTTGTTCGTTAAACCCGTCAACAGTTTCCACCCCACTTAAAAACAAGTGTTTTCTTGTATCAAGTTCTAACTTTTCTTGAATATTAAAATTTTGTTGTTGCATAAAATATTCTCCTTTAGGCTATATTTTATGCTCTAAAATTTTAATTTAAACCTAGTTCAAAATAAAAAAAGGTTGGCAGATACCAACCTTTTTGTTTTTAATTAGTCAGGCAACTTCATATCGCCAAATTTAATCCAACCTTTCTTTCTCATAAATTCACTGATAACGATATTAAGAATAGCAGGAAGAATAAACATTAGTAAGATTATACCGACAATCCCTAAAGTGCCAGAAGTATTTGTAAACAAGTCGATAACACCAACTAAACCACTTGTTCCCATACCGCCACCAGATGAGCCACACATTAAGCCAAAAATTGGCGATAACGCACCTAAAACAGCACTGCTGATTATCATTGGAAGCATTATTATAGGTTTAACCATAATGTTTGGAATTTGCAACATACTCGTTCCCAAACCTTGTGCAATTAATCCACCAAAGCCGTTTTCTCTAAAACTAGCAACAGCAAAGCCCACCATATGGCAAGCACAACCAACGGTTGCTGCACCACCAGCAATTAACATTGCTTGTTCATTACCCGCAGAAACAGTGCTTGAAACAGCCACCCAAATAGCAGCAGATGATGTTGGCATAGTTAAAAGTATACCCATAACAACTGCAATAAATATACCCATTGGAACAGGAGCAAAAGTAGTTGCAACCGCAATTAAATCACCAAGTTGGTTAACAAGCCAAATAAATGGACCTGCAACAAACACACCTAACAATGATAAAACTAACGTTCCCAAAGGAATAAGTATTATGTCTAATTTGGTTTTCCCTGCATACACCCCAACAATTTCAATGGTAAACATTGCAAGAACGTATGCACCAATTGGATTTCCAGGAAGTTTTAACAATAACGAAGTTAATGGTTGTGCTGTTGGGAAAAGTGTTGCCATAAAAGAGCCAACCAATAATCTGTCTGCAAATGCACCAACCATGCCAGCAACGGCTGCCGAGAATGTTAAAAGTTTATTTTTGCCCAAAGCATAAGCGATACCAACACCAATACCTGCACCCATAAGCGATTTTGCAAGGTTTGCAATGTATAATAGTGTTTGCCCGATATAATTATCAAGCCCGATAAGTTCTTCGGCGATTGTTGCCAAAATTGTGCCTGCAATTAAAGTCACGAAAAGACCTTGTGCCATACCAGAAAAAGCCGTGATAAAATATCTTTTTGGCATTTCTTTAAGGTATTTTTTTGCCTTTTGACTAAAAGTTTGTGTTTGTTTTTCTTTTGTCATAACTCTATCTCCGTTAATTTATTTTCAACTTGGTCGCAAGAGGTTAAATAATATTTTATATTGTTTTTTACGACCAATTTGTCTGCCCTTACGCTTTTTCCGTGCAAATGCCCATAAACAACACTGTCAACGCCGTATTCTGCAAAAATGTCGGTAAAAGCACTGTCTTCTCTATGCACGTTAAACGGTGGAAAATGAACAAGTGCAATAAGTTTATCCCCTTCTTGCCTAATTTTTTCGGCATTTTTTAGCGACAATCTTAATCTTTCAATTTCACGATTGTAAATTTTTCTATCCTGTTCGTTAAAGTCTGGCGAACCTGGGACACTCCAACAACGAGAGCCACAAATAACAACCCCGTCAAACCTAATACTATCATTTTGAAGTGCGTAAAAGTTTTCTGGGAGCATGTCCCTAACCTTACCAATTCCACTCCACCAATAGTCGTGGTTGCCTTTGATTAGAATTTTTTTGCCTTTCAACTTGGAAATAATTTCTAAATCGCTTTTAGCATCGTCAAGTGCCATCGCCCAACTTATATCGCCACCGATTAACACAAGGTCATTTTCAGAAACTTTATTTTCCCAATCTTCGCAAATTTTTTCCATATAATTAACCCAATTCCCGCCAAAAATATCCATTGGCTTGTTTGTGGAAGTGGATATATGTAAATCACTAATTGCAAATATTTTCATAAGTTTATGATAGCACAATCTTTTTTTTATTGCAAGTAAATATTGAAAATATTTAAAGCAAAAATAAGCGTGAGAAACCCACGCTTAATTTAGCAATCTTTTTTTAGATTATTCAGGATACATTGGCAACTCGAAGAAGCCTGCACAAACCTCTTGCGTATATTCTTGGCAAGGTGGAATGGCTGCATATCCATAAGACGGAACAAGAAGTTCCACTTCCATAACAATTTTCATAATTATTGACACACAAGCATCAATAACAAATTGGTTTAAGTCAGAATAAGTGCCTTGAGTTGACACCAACGATACAACCGCCTCAACGTTATAAGGCATAATAGATGCAGACGGAATATTAAGGATAACGTCTTTGGTTATAGTAATAGTTGACGTTGCAACGCCTTCAACGTTATTAGCATCAACGTAAGCAACCGACACAGGAATAGTTATATCGGCCTTAACTCTTGCACAATTTGGCCTTTCATTAAGTGGGTCAATCAAGAGATTGCTTATCGTGCCTTGCGAAACAGTGCTTTTGGCACTTACAAAGGTCAATGGATATGTAGGATTTGCAGGTGTTAAATTTGTTATGTTTAATACGATATTAGTTAATTGATTTTGTTGCATACACGCATCAAAAACCTTTTTAACTTGCAAGCATACTTTTTCACATAAGCCGTTTAACGGATTGCCAGTTATTTGCCCTGGGCATTTGTCAGATTGAAAATTACAGAAAAACGACATTTTCTCCTCCTTTTTTGGCTTTCTAATTCAATATATGCAAGAACACCGAATAAATGACACAAACAAAAAACTCCCGCTGATTTAGTGCGTTAGTAATAGGGATTATTACTGACGCACTAGTTATATTTGCCTATCGGCAAGTTATATTGCTAAAAGCAGTGAAATTTTGCTGTCGCAAAGTGATATTTACCCTTTGGGTAAGTTATGGCAAATATAATATAACTTTGACAGCAAGTCAAAATATAACGCAACACCTTGCATATCACTTTTA
>CAJGDO010000006.1 GCA_904502225.1 uncultured Clostridia bacterium | reverse complement strand
CTTGAAAAAAGCGTTGCGATAAGAACTGGGTGTGGGTTCATCATAACTTTGATGTTGAACTCTGGGTGTTGGTCAGCCTTTGTGTGCTTTTCCAAATCTGTTCCGCTTATTTTGCGGAGTTTTTCGCAAATTTCTCTGTCTTTAAATGGAACGAAACTTGCTGGGGTAAAATTGAATGTTGTTGCTGGTTCAAACAATTTGTTCATATTTTTTCTCCTTTAAATATTACTTTCTTTATATCAAACAAATGATTTACAATAATTAAGTCTGCCACGTTGCCTTTGGCAATATAGCCTCTATCCCAAAGCCCAAGAGCTCTTGCTGGGTTGGTTGATGCAAACCTGAACGCATCGCATACCGAACAGCCCATATGGAATAGAACGTTTTTGCACGCCTTATCAAGCGTCATGCCCGAACCGGCAATTTCGCCCGCCCAGTCAAAGTTAATGTCGGTTGCTTCTTCAAAGCCTTCTGGCACAGGTCCGTCACTTATAAATTGGTCAGAGATAAGAATAAGCCTATCGTCGCCCTTAATTTTTCTAACCAATCTTTGCATATAAGGAACAACGTGTGCACCTATTCTGTCGCAAATAAGTTCTGCGTAAATTTCTTTGTTGTAGTTTACCGCTTCATCAACACAAACGCCCCTACACTCTGAATAATGTTCAAGCGTGCCTGTTGCGTTGGTGTGGTGGGTTGCAATCTTTAAGCCGTATGGAATAAACTTTTCAACTTGTTCTGGCGTTGCTTCACTGTGGGCAACCGAGAACACGCAGTTTGGAATTTTCTTTTTAACGTCTATAACGAATTGCTCTATACCTTCCCTTTCAGGTGCAATACACCAAACTTTTGTATAGTCCTTTGAACGCTCAATAAGTTCTAGATAGTCGCTTGGGAAAACGCCGTGTCGCCAAGCGTTCTTTTCTTGGTCGCACCCAAAGGCTGGGTTAAGATATGGACCTTCCATATAAAAACCTAAAAAGTTATCAAAATCGCCATTTTTATGTGCCGAAATAATATCGTCAATCGCCTTTAAGAAATGCTCTTTATCAAGGCTATAATAAAGTGCTGGCAAAACACTGGTGACACCGTGCTTTAGTAGTTCTGCTGAACTTACCTTTGGGTTGTCCATAATATAGAACCCGCCAGCAGCGTGTGTGTGAATATCAACTAAACCAGGACCAACAAAATTATTCTCTGCATCAATGATTTCTGCATCGGCAGGAACAACAACGTTTTTTGCCTTGCCAAAATCAGCGATAACACCGTTGTCTATTAAAATAACGCCGTTTTCAATAACGTGGTCTGGCATTATAATGTTTGCATTTATAATCGCTTTCATTTTGCTCACCTTAAAATAAGATTATACGTATAATATTATATATGCTTTTTAGCAAATAGTCAAGGTTAAATTTGATATTTTTACCAAATAAAAGTTAATTTAGCATTGTTTTGCCTTTTTATTTTTAAGTCTAACAAAAAAAGATAAAAAATTAAGTTTTTTTATTAAAATTTGCTTTTAATTTTTTTTAATATGTGATAGAATATACCTTGTTAGAAAAGCGAGCATGGCGGAATTGGCAGACGCGCTAGACTTAGGATCTAGTGGGAGACCGTGGGGGTTCAAGTCCCTTTGCTCGCACCACATAAAGTCTAAATTGAGCCTTATTGTTTGATTTAGGCTTTTTGTTTTATAAAAAAATCAGCCTACAACGGCTGATTTTTTATAATTTTGCTGACTTTACAGATAGATAATATTTTTACTCAATACTGATTTTAGATTTCAAGTGCTAAATCTTTCAAGGCACTTGCTAATTCTTTTTTCAAGGTTTCTTTACTTGCAGAATAACTATTGAAAGAACCACTAACATTAACTACAAGTTCATAATAATCAGAATATGCATTCATAACGGCTTTTATTTCAGCAGAAAACTTTGAATTTCTAATTTCCTTGTATAGTGCTTGAATTATGGGCTCATTTTCTTCAATTGTTGCTAAATTTGTTTGATTTGCCGCCAATGCATAATAAATTGCTAAATCAATATTTCCACTATAACTATTTTTGTAAATTGCGTTATACCAATAAGTATAAATATCATCTGCAATCTCATCTAAACATTCTTGCGAATTAACAACCGTTTCATAAAAGGTGTTAATTTTTGCCAAAGAATCGTCGCCATCATCTTTTGAGTCACAAGCAGTGAACATCATTAAAGAAAACACACTGATTATTGCTACAATAATAGCACTAGATTTTTTTAATAAATTTTTCATTTGTTATATCTCCTAATAATTTTTAATACATTTCCGTCAATAATTTTATATTTGAAATTTCCAAGTTTTTAATTTCATTCAAGAAAAACTTTGTGGGTATAGACCCACCAGCCACATATACTGTCTTATTACTATCTGCGTATAGTCCCATCGAAGTTATACCTATTACTTCTAAGTTTTCATTTATTAAAATTCCACCACTACTGCCTGGTGCGATATAACTATCTGACAAAATATAATAGTTGTCATATATCTTTCCATATATATCTTTATATTCTTGCAGCAGAGTTCCTTTATTAATTTGCATATATAAAGAAGAATTTGGATACCCTATTGAATAGGTATTTTCCCCTATTATATAATTTTCGTTAAAAACGATTTCATTATATTGGTTTTCTAATTTTTCATAATTATTTAACTTACCTATGAAAATATCGTCTTCTTCACTGTTGTATATTCCGCCAAACACTGACAATTTCGTATAGTCTTGCCCAGTCTCACTATCAGGAATATCAAAAAAAGCATTAGCCGAAATTGAATCACTCATAACATGATTATTTGTTATAAACCATCCATTTTCATCAATTATAAAACCACTCCCAGAAGATACTGGCTCACCTTTTTCATCATATACAATAATTTGAAAAACGTTTGCTAAAAAATATTCTTCATTTGGACTTCTTTGCAATGTAAGTGTATGAATATTATTAACAACGGTTTTATTCCATCCCGTATATATCCATTTTTCGGTAGATGGTGGCGTTTCAGGATTATCTATATTTTCGCCATAATACCCATCGTGCTCTTTTATGATGCTTCCGTCTATATCTTTCCAAATATACGTTATTTTCTCAACACGTTGAGCAACACATATTATTAAATTTTCTGAATAAACTATTTTCCAGTCAGTATAATGCCAAGTTTCAGTGTCAGCAGGAAGTTTCTTTTCTCTAAAATCATCCTTTTCTTCAATATAAGTGGTTTCAATTAAAGAGCCATCAGTATCAATCCAGGAAATTTTTATTTTATCTTCATTACTATTTGATGAGCAAGCCGAACAAAATATTGAACTTGACAAAATAAATACTGCTAAACATGTAGATAAAAACTTTTTTAATCTCATAAGCACACTCGTCTAAAAAAAACAAATTTTTCACTTATTATACTAGATAAATTGTCTAGTGTCAAGACATTTTGTCTAGTTTTTGGGTAAAATATTACTATGGATAAAAAATTTTGCTGTAATTTAAGAGATGCAAGAAAGGCGTGTTGCCTTACTCAAAAACAAGTGGCAGACAAACTAAGTGTTGTTGAAAGTTGTTATGCCAATTGGGAACAAGGCAGAACTGAGCCTAACATTGAAATGTTAAGAAAGTTGGGCGAAATTTTGAAAATTAATATAGATGATTTAATAAATGGATAATTTTAATCACAACATTAAAAACAAAAAAGAACGATTTTTTAATCGTTCTTTTTTAAATTAAAATATTGCTTCGATAAATTCGTTAGCGTCAAAATCTTCGATATCATCAATCTTTTCGCCCGTTCCAACAAAGCAAACTGGAACTTCAAGTTCATATGAAAGAGATATTATAAAGCCACCTTTTGCTGTACCGTCAAGTTTGGTTAAAATTATGCCGTCAATACCGATTGCCTCGTTAAAAACTTCAACTTGATTGTATGCGTTTTGACCTGTTGTTGCATCAAGGGCGATAAGTTTATAGTAGTTTGCGTCAGGGTATTCCCTTTTGACAACTCTATCCATTTTTTTAAGTTCTTCCATAAGGTTAGCCTTAACGTGAAGTCTGCCCGCAGTGTCTATAATCAACACGTCTGTCTTTTTTGCCTTGGCAGAGCCTATCGCATCAAACACGACTGCCGATGCATCTGCACCTTCTTCTTGCTTAATAATTCTAACCTTTGCCCTATCCGCCCAAACTGAAAGTTGGTCGGCTGCGGCTGCCCTAAACGTGTCGCCAGCGGCGATTGAAACGCTTTTCTTTTCCTTAACGAATTTGTTGGCAAGTTTTCCGATAGTGGTTGTTTTTCCAACCCCGTTGACGCCCACAACCATTATTACAGCGGGCGACTTAAAGTCAATTTTATCTGCGTAATCTAAAGTGTCAAACAGTTCTTTTTTTAATAGTGAAATGACGTAATCTTTGTCCTTGCACTTTTCCTTAACTGCAATTTCACGGATTTCATCAACAATTTCCATAGTCGTTTTAACCGAAACGTCAGCAGAAATCAAAATGTCTTCAAGTTCATCATAAAACTCATCGCCAAGTTTATTCTTGGCGAAAAGTTCTGTTAGTTTTTTGGATATACCGTCACGAGTTTTTGATAAAACTGATTTTAATTTACTAAATAATCCCATTATCTTTCCTTTTAATCAAGTTAAGCAAGCGTTTGGTCGCCTGTAATTTCTGCAACGTCTGCAAGTTTAACAGAAACCATTTTTGAAACGCCCTTTTCTTGCATTGTGACGCCGAATAATGCATCTGCAAGTTCCATTGTTGGCTTTCTGTGGGTTATAACGATAAATTGCGTGTCTTGACTAAATTTCTTTAAGTATCTTGCAAACCTGTCAACGTTCGCTTCGTCAAGTGCTGCCTCGATTTCGTCAAGCACACAGAAAGGCATTGGTCTTAATTTCAATATTGCAAACAATATTGCAATTGCGGTAAGTGCCTTTTCGCCACCCGATAAAAGTGAAAGTTTTTGAAGTTTCTTTCCCGGTGGTTCGGCAACGATTTCAACACCTGCCTCTAACTTATCATCAACTTCGCTATAATCCATTTGAAGCATAGCCCTGCCACCGCCAAAGAGTTCTTTAAAAATTCTTTGGAAGTTTTCGTTGATTGTGGTAAAGCCTTGGTCAAACTGTGTAAGCATTTCGGCTTTAATCTTGTCAATTGCTTGTTTTAAGTCGCTTTCAGCCTTTTCAAGGTCTTCTTTTTGAGCGGTCATTTCAGCGTGGCGTTCTTTTAATGCCTTAAAGTCATCAATAGCAGTTGCGTTGATTGCACCGAGCGATGAACGCTTTTTCCTTAACCTTGCAATCTCGTTTTCGCCAAAAGATGCATCGTAATTTTCTTCTCTTACCTTAACTGCCGTTTCGTAAGTTTCTTGGTAATCTTCCCAAATGCTTTGTTGCATATATTCAAGGTCAGAATCAATTTTTGCAAGTGCAATTTCTTCTAGGTGTTTTTTCTCAACGAGTTCGTTTATAGCAGTGGTCAACTGTTGTTTTTGCTCATCGTTGCGGTTTAATTTTTCCCTTAAATTGCTCTTGTCGTTTTCAATATTTTCAATCTTTGAACGGATACCGTTGATATATTCTTGCTCTTCTTTTGTTAGGGCAACTTTTTCTTGGTCAAGCCTTAATTGTTCGATAACTTCTTGGGCTTTAACGTTGCCTTCTTCAAGTTCAACGTTTGACTTTTCAGCGTCTGTTATAACCTTAACAACCCTGTCGTTTTCGTTTTTAAGAGTTGCAATTTTGCCCTTTAATTCGGTTGTTTCAACTTGACAAGCAGTGCTTTGACTTAAAAGGCTGTCTCTTTGCTTTTTAAGTTCATCATACTCTTGCTGATGCTTTGATGCAGTTTGGCTTGCAAAAAGTTTGTCTTGTTCAAGTTTCTTTCCACCACTTTGAACGTTTTGATATCTTTGGTCAATTTCAGCAATCCTATTTTTAACTTCTTCAATCAAGTCGTTTACATTTTCAATTTCCTTGCCCAAATCGATTAAAGCACGCTCTGCAACCGATTGTTTTTCCCTTTCAATTAAGGTTTGTTGGCGTTTTTCATTATACACGTCGTTTAAGATAGTCAACTCGTCAAGTGCCTTGTCACGCTCAACTTCAAGTTTGGCCTTGTTCTCTTTAACGGCATCCATTTCAGCACGTTTAGACTCAAGTTCTTTTGCGTTGTCTTCTATCTTTCTATCGCTTGATAATAAGCCGACCGTGTCGTTTCTTCTTGAACCACCGGTAATTGCACCTTGTGGCGTAAACACGTCCCCATCAAGCGTCACCATCTTAAATGCAAAACGGTATTTATCGGCTATGTTTTTAGCGTTTTCAAGCGTGTCTACAATAAGCGTGTTGCCAAGCAAGTTTGAAATAACGTTTTCATAAATAGGTGCATAAGAAACGATTTTGTTTGCAACCCCCAACGCACCTTTTTCGTTAAGTGCATTTGTCACTTCAATACTTTGCTCTCTTGGTTTAACGCTGTTTATAGGCAAGAAAGTTATTCTGCCAAGTTTGTTTTGCTTTAAGTATTCAATTAAATATTTTGCATCGTCCGTTGACTGTGTGACAACGTTTTGTGCAGCGGCAGCAAGTGCCGTTTCAAGTGCGATATCGTACTTTTTATCGCTCTTAATAAGTTCTGCAACAACGCCCTTAATTCTGCCTTTTAACGCTGGCGTATTTTTTGCCTTTGTCAATAAGCCTTTAACGGCAGGGGCATAGCCATCATAACTGTCTTTAAGCGATTTATAGAAGTTCTCTTTTGCCATTAAGGTGGTGACGGCAGAGTTTAAGATATAAATTTGGTTATCTGCCTTTGCAACTTCTTCGTTGCCTGACCTTACTTGGTTTTCCTTGTCTTCTATTTGATTTTTAAGGTCGTAAACCGCCCTATCTAAATCGTCTATATTCTTATCTGCACGCTCTTTCTCGTTAAATTGGGCTTCCCTTTTTACCGAAAGATTGTCAAGTTTTTCGATTAATTCGTTTAACTTGTCAGTCAAGTTGGTTCTTTCAATATTCATTGTTCCCGTGTTAAGTTTAACGTCTGAAAGCGATTCAATAGACTCAATAATCTTCTTTCTGTTTGCATCGGCAAGTTGCTCGCCAAGTGCGATTTTTTCGCTTACTGAAAGAAGTTTTTTGCTCAATTCTTCGGCTTTTTTAGTAATATCAGATAACTTTTGTTCACAATTAGAAAGTTCGGTTGTGTTTTCAGTAAAGATTTCCTTGCATTGATTGATGAGTTTAATGTTGTTTGCAATTTCACTGTTTGCCCTTTCAATCTTACTGTTAAGCGAAGAAATTTTTTCTTCAAACAACTGTCTTGCACCAGTGGAATGTTCCATGCTGACACGCTTTTCTAAAAGTTCATCGTTTAATTTCTTTAAATTTTTATCTGCATCTTCTATGTCAGAGAAAATTTTATCATATTCTTTTTGGGCTTTAATAAGTTCAGCGTTTCTTAACGCAGATTGCTCTTCAATACCCTTGATTTTTGTGGTGATTTTAGACTTTGCACCTTCAACGCCATCAACTTTTGCAATATATGTGTTGAGTTCGTGGTGCTTTAATTGTTCTGAAAGTTCGTTGAACTCTTTTGCCTTTTCGGCTTGCCTTTCAAGTGGGGCAAGTTGGTTTTCAATTTCGGTCAAAATGTCGATATATCTAACCAAGTTTTCACGGGTTCTGCCCAACTTTCTTTCAGATTCGTTTTTGCGAGTCTTAAACTTTGCAATGCCCGTTGCTTCTTCAAAAATAAGCCTTCTGTCTTCTGGCTTTGCAGACATAATTTCTTCAACTTTACCTTGACCGATAATGGTATAGCCTTCTTTACCTATACCACACTCGTGTAAAAGTTCCACAATGTCTTTAAGTCTTGCAGGTTGCTTATTTATGTAATATTCACTTTCGCCACTTCTAAATAATTTTCTCGTGATTATAACTTCGTTATAGTCAATTGAAAACATCTTTGTAGAGTTATCAAAGTAAAGCGAAACTTCGCAATAAGAAAGCGATTTTCTGCCTTGCGTTCCACTAAAAATAACGTCTTGCATGCTTGAACCACGCAAGGTTTTGGCAGATTGTTCACCCAAAACCCAACGGATTGCATCGGCAACGTTGCTCTTTCCGCATCCGTTTGGCCCAACGATACCCGTTATTCCGTCACCAAATTTAATTTCGGCTTTGTCTGCAAACGACTTAAACCCGTAAATTTCTACCTTTTCGAAATTCAACTCTTTTTACCACCTTGTTTTAATAGTTTTTGAAGTGCCAATTCAGCAGCAACCGCTTCGGCTTGTTTTTTACTGCCCGCACTTGCTTCTGCAATACGTGTTCCGTTAAGGGTTGCAACCACCCTGAATTCAGGCTTATGCTCTGGGCCTTTTTTCCATAAAAGTTCATAGCAAATTGAGCCTAACTTATTCTTCTGCACATATTCTTGAAAACGATTTTTGCTGACACTGTTTATCTTTTTTTCAGCGTTTTTCTTTCTTTGCTGTTCAAAGTCGGCAATAATCGTGTTGTTTATAAATTTTTTGGCGTTTACTAATCCGCCGTCAATATAAATGCCTGCAACAAGTGCCTCATACACGCTTGAATAAAACTTGCTATCCTGATTGTTGGACTTTGCCAATCCTTTGCCCAAAAGTAAAAACTTTTCAAGCCCAAGTTTTTTTGCTGACCTTAATAGCGGGTCTTTACTAACCACGTTTGCACGCTTTTTGGTTAAATCCCCCTCGTCCCCACAAGCATTGTTGTATAAATACTCGGTCACGACAAACTCCATTATAGCGTCCCCAAAAAACTCCAACAGTTCGTTGTCTTCCCCACCGTTCTCGTAAGCGTACGATGCATGGGTAAAGCATTTTCGAAGAAGCATTTTGTCCTTAAACGAATAGCCTATTGCACTTTCGCATTCGGCAATATCAAATATTTGCATTAATTAATCCCTATGCCTTGGTTTAGTTCTAATTTTTCAATGATTTTATCGCTAATATCAAAAGTAGCGTAATGTGCGGCTTGTAAAACAGCCGTCTTAAACGCAGTGCGTTTTGATGAGCCGTGTGCTTTGATAACTGCTTTATTTACGCCCAAGAATAATGCACCGCCGTGATTATTATAGTCAAGTTTAAGTTTCATATCTTTGAACATGTCTTTTAGAAGTAATCCACCAATTTTTCTCTTTAACGATTTGTTAATGCCGGTTTTAAGAAGTTTTAAGAGCATACTAACTGCACCTTCAATAGCCTTGATTGCAACGTTGCCACTAAAACCATCAGAAACCACAACGTCATATTCGCCCGTTAAAATGTCCCTACCTTCAATGTTGCCAACAAAGTTGATGCCTTTAAGTTGCTTTAATAATGGCAACGTTTCATGAATAAGCATATTGCCCTTTTCATCTTCCGTGCCGTTTGATAATAATGCAACCTTTGGCTCTTTAACGCCAAGTGCTTCTGCATAAGCAGTACCCATAAGTGCGAATTGGATTAGGTTTATGCTCTTGCAATCAGCATTTGCACCAGAATCCAACAAAATAACGTTTTTGCCATCGATAAGCGTTGGTAAAACAGGGCTTGTTGCTGGGCGATTTATGCCTTTAATTCTGCCTAGTTTAAGGGTTGCACCAACCAAAACAGCACCCGTTGAGCCTGCTGAAACAAAGGCTTTTGCATTTTCGTTTTCCTTTAATTCCTTAAAGGCAACGCAAATTGAACTGTTTGGCTTTCTTCTAACTGCAACCGTTGGCTCTTCTTCACAAGTGATAACGTCTGGTGCGTCTATAATCGAAACTCTTGTTTCATCATATTGATAATTTTTTAAGTGTTCTTTTATAACTTGTTCTTGACCAACAAAAACTGCGTTAAAGCCTTGCTTTTCGTTAAGTGCGTCTATTGAACCTGCTATAACTTCGCCTGGGGCGTTATCTCCACCAAAAGCATCTATCAAAATATCCATAAAACTTTTTTCCTTTTCGTTTAATTTTCTAAAGTGCCGACTGTTCTTGGGAATGGTAAAACGTCCCTAATATTTGAAACGCCGGTTAGATACATTACCATTCTTTCAAAACCTAAACCAAAGCCCGAGTGAATAACGCCACCATATTTTCTTAAGTCAAGGTAAGACTTGTAGTCTTCTGCATTAAGCCCACATTCTTGCATACGGTTTACTAAAACGTCCATTCGCTCTTCTCTTTGACTGCCACCGATAAGTTCGCCAATTCCTGGAACTAAAAGGTCGCTTGCGGCAACCGTCTTTTTATCGTCGTTAAGTCTCATATAGAAAGCCTTTATTTCCTTTGGATAATCGGTTAAAAACACTGGCTTTTTGAAAACTTGTTCGGTAATATACCTTTCGTGTTCACTTTGTAAATCACAGCCCCAATAAACAGGTGCATCAAATTTGTCTTTAACCTTTTCCAAAATTTCAATGGCTTCGGTATACGTTAAACGCTTAAAGTCGTTGTTCTTAACGTTGTTAAGCCTTTCAATTAACCCTTTATCAACAAAGTTGTTTAAGAATTCAATTTCATCAGCACAAGAGTTCATAACATATTCTATTATGAATTTAACCATATCTTCTGCACAGTCCATATCATCAGCAAGGTCTGCAAAAGCAAGTTCTGGCTCAATCATCCAGAATTCTGCTGCGTGGCGAACAGTGTTAGAGTGTTCTGCCCTGAAAGTTGGGCCAAAGGTATAAACGTTTGCATAAGCCATTGCAAAATTTTCAACGTCAAGTTGACCAGAAACGGTCATGCTTGCTTTTTTGTTAAAGAAGTCTTGCGAATAATCACACTTTCCGTCAACCATTGGCAAATTATCAAGGTCCAACGTCGTCACTTGGAACATTGCACCTGCACCTTCACAGTCACTTCCCGTGATGATTGGGGTATGAACGTAAACAAAGCCCCTATCGTTAAAGAATTTGTGGATTGCATAAGCCGTTTCACTGCGGATTTTGAAAACTGCCCTAAAAATGTTTGTTCTTGGGCGAAGGTGTGGCATTGTCCTTAAAAACTCTAAGGTGTGGCGTTTTTTCTGTAATGGATATTCTGGTGAAGATGCACCCAAAACTTCAATAACGTCTGCATTGATTTCAAAAGGTTGTTTGTTTTCAGGCGTTAAGATTACCTTGCCCACGATTTTTAAGCAAGCACCAACGTTTTGCTTTGCAACTTCATCGTAATTACAAACCTTTTCTCTATCAAAAACTATTTGACAACTCTTAAAACACGAACCATCGTTAAGTTCGATAAAGCCAAACGCCTTGCTATCTCTAACAGTTCTAACCCAACCACAAACGGTCACGGTTTTATCGCCAAAATCGGCTAAATTTGTGAAAATGCTTTTTAATTCAATTCTTTCCATAACTAGTACCTTTTTAATAATTTAAAATTATACTTGTATATTATAACATTATTTAGTTGCTTTTTCAAGAATTTTTAACCATTTAAAACTAAAAAACTCCGAAAAAACTTTGTTCTTTATCGGAGTTTATTTTTATATGGTCAATTTTTAACTTTTTTAGTCGTCTTGTTGGGTTTTTCTTACCATTAGCGGTGGGCGTTCATCTTTTAACGCCATTATATATGCACCGTACTGCTCGTCGGTAAGTTTTATAACCTTGTCTTTAACCTTTCTATTGCTTTTCTTTTTTCTTGACATTTTTTCCACCTCTATTTTTATTATAGGCGGAAACAAAAATTTTTATACTATTAGTTTGGTGATTAGATTAGTGTTGAACGGGCTTTTTTTCTTCGGCGTTCATTATCTTCTTAAAGGTCTTGTCTTTCTTAAAATCCCTAACTTTATCATACTGTCCGCCAAGTGCTTCAATGGCAAAACGGAGTTCTTCAAAGTCGGCGTAAGAAATGTCTTGCCTTTCAATTTGTGCCATCAAAAAGGTTAACGCCCTTTCATCGCCATACTTTGCTAAATACCCTGCATAGATAGGGATTTTATCTTGGTTTTTTGCAAACTGTTCGATTAAAATATCAAACACTTTATCGTCCTTTTTACAGCCTGATAAAATCTCGGTCAAATATTCTTTTACAGTGTCGTCACACTCTCTAAACTGTGCTAAAATTTGCTCTTTAACACTGTCGGCATTTTCTTTTAAGTGCTCGGTTGCAAGTTCTTTTATGCTTTCAGAATAGTCCCAAGTGATAAGTTCTAAAAACTTATTTAAACATTTTTTGCTGTCTAAATCAATAAGCATATTCATAACGTAAAGCATAAATTCTTCGTTATCTTCATTATCGAGAGCATTGACTAAATCGCCTTCGTTTTCGGCTTTTGAATTTATCGTTTCACATAAAAAATCTGAAACTTCAACCCTTGTTTCTAAATGATTTTTTAAGCAAATTAAAAGGTCTTTGATGCCATAGTTTTCATAATATTCGTTTGGCGATTTGCCGTCTAACTCTTTCAACTTTTCACTGCCGAATTTTTCATAGAGCATTGGTATTTGGTTTTCAATTTCTTCAACCTTAACTTTGCCTATATTTTTATAAACAAAGTCTTTTATATATTCGTCAAAAAGTTTATCAATATCAATAACCTTAATCATTTTTTCTCCTTTTATCTATGGCAATTTCCATAAGTTTATCTAACTTTTCTTTCTTCACGTCAAATATCGCACAAACGGTTTTTGCATCGGCAAAATTCTCATAGCCACTTCGCATTAAAATAAGCCCTGCAAGTTCTTCATTATTAACGTCTTGACTAGTTATCAAGTCGCCAATATCTTTATAAAGCATATCGGTTGCATTAACCATTTTTGTAAAATCATCAATGCCGTAAAAAACCATTCGTGACAAGCAAAGTGCATAAGACAAAATATAAAATCTGCTGTCTTTTTTCTTTTCGCACAACAACTTTTTAAGGTTGATTTCACAGTAATAACTGCCCGCAACCAAGCCTATTTTTCCCTTAACGCCTTTTAACACGAGAGCGTATAACAAAAGTTTTTTAACTTCTTGCGGTACTTCTGGATTTAATAGCACGGTAAGGGAAATTTCCTTAACCGTTTTTGCATCTAAAAGCGATAAGAGCATAACGCTTGAACGCATAACCAAATCTTTGCCGAAAAGCATGCCGAAAATCAAAAGTTTTCTGCCGTTTTCGCCCTTAATTTGACTGTTAGCCGTGTCAAGATTTTTTGCCAAATCCTTTATTTTCTTTTCCCACTTGGCACTCTCTTTTTTTGGCAATTCTTTGTTATATTCTAATGGCAAATATCTTTGGTTTTCGCCCCTATCTTCCATTAGTTGTTTGACAAAATTTATATAATATTCGACTATAAAATCTCGTGGATTATATAGGTAAACCGTTTTAAGTTCCCTATACGCACTTTGATAATTGCCCAAATTTATAAACGATATTGCGTAAAAAAATCGCATTATATATTCGTTTGGTCTTTCTTTTAAGATTTTATACAAGCACTCGTTGGCTTTTTCGTGGTCCTTTCTTTCGATTGCCGTGCTGACTATTCTATACCAATCTTCTGGCTCGTCCTTGGCTATAGATAAGGCTTTTTGGTAATAAAAATCAGCGTTTTCATAGTCCTTTTTCATATCGAAAAGGGTTGATAAAGTGCAGAATGCATTTACAGTTTCGCCATATTTTTCAATAGAATATCTTGCCACTTCTTCAGCACTTTTTAAGTCGTCATCCATCAACAATGAAACGGCTTGGTCGTTAAGCGTTTCTTCATCTCTGCAAGCAAGTGGGATTTTTTCTATTTCTTTAACACTGTCCTTAAAAGCACCAATTCTAATCGCACGCTTTGCATTGTTCTTTTCTAGCGAATAATCGGCTTTATCGTATGGATAAACCACCCTAAAAGCGTGTTTTTTTAGTTCTTCCCCCGAGAAAAAGTCCATAATTTCAGGGTCGATATTTTGCTTGGAAATTACCCCGTCAATAGATAGTTTTTTATGGAAATAGTATCCCGACGCCCATAAGTTATCTAGGTAAAAATAGTTGACGGCAAGTTCTTCAAAAGAAGATGCAACTTGGCTTTTTGGTGCATAAAAAACGTGCCTAAACCAAAACAAATTTGACGCTTCAAACTGTTCCATCAAAGCGTAAATTTCCGCAATTTTTCGGTAGGCAATATAATCGTTTTCCTTTTCCAAAACCGAAAAGAGCAAGGAAAGTGCCCCTAAATAGTCTTCCTTTTCTCTCAACTGGTCGGCAAGGCGAAAATATCTTTCTTTATTTTTATCAAACTGTAAAACTTTGCTAGCCATTTTTACTTAAATAATTCTTCTATATCCTTATCGTTAAACTTATACTCTTTATCACAAAACTCGCAATTAACCTTAATTTCGCCCTCGTTCTTTAATATGTCCTTTAACTCGTTTTTGCCAAGCGAAATAAGCACTTTTTCAATATATTCTCTGCTACATAAGCATTTGTATTTTGGGCAATAAGTGTCAAACTTATCAGTGAAAAATAATTCTTTAACAACCCACTCTGCACCCTTTTCTTCAATCAAGGTAGATATGTTTTTGCAGTCCTTAACAATTTCTTCTGCTAAAAACAACGCCTCGTCCGTTGCACCCGGTAATGCTTGAACTATTACCCCGCCAGCACCAACGCATTTTCCCTCCGTGCCTATTTTAACGCCAAGTGCCATTGCTGTTGGTTGCTGTTCGCTAAACGCATAATACGCCGTAAAATCTTCTGCAATTTCACCACTGATTAACTCGCTACTGCCCGTATAAGGCTCTTTTAAGCCCATACTTCTTATAACCGTTAGTCTGCCGTTTTTGCCCACGCAAGCACCGACGTTTAGTTTGCCGTCTGCCCTTAAAGGTAAATCTATTTGTGGGTTGTCTATAAACCCACGCATATCTAAATTGCCGTTTCCACAAACGGTTATTTTGCCACCCAATCCGTCGCCTTTAACAGTGACCGAAAGTTTATCTTTTTGGTTTTTAAGATTGCTTGACATAAAGGTGCAAACGGTTAGCGTTCTGCCAAGTGCAGCCGCACAAACGGGCGAAAGATTATGCACCCTTATCGCCTCGTTAACCATATCGGTCGTATCTAAAACCGACAAGGTTATTTGATTGTCAAATACTATGGTTTTTAGTAGTTTGTCCATTTTATTCTTTTCCCTTAATTTATCAAAGACGCCTATAAAAATAAGCGTCTTTTTTGATTATTTATTCCTGTTTCTCTTTGCAAGTTCTTTCTTTGCTTTTTGAATTCTCTTTTCCCTTTCTAACCTTTGTGCCTCTGCGTGTTTATCAGCCTCTGTTTGCTTAAACTGTTCATCATTCATATGCTCTGCAACGTATTTTGCGTGGTCATCATAAAGGGCTTGCCTACTTTCGTTAAGTTTTTCAATATCCCTTCTGCTAAACGACGTTGGAAGTTCGGCAATAGTGATTTCATCATCGGTGATAGGTTTAATAGGCTTACTGTTAAGCGATGAGCGTGGTGTAAGAGCAAGTTGTTCTTTATACTTCTTAAGTGCCCCAGCGTTATCTGCCTTAATCTTTTCATACATACCTTTTCTCTTTTGAGCACCGCTAACGTTGTCGTTTATAAACTTATCGTATGACCATTGACAATAGTTGGTCCAAACGAGCAAGAAGTATGAAAAGCCGAATAAAATAATTATTATTAACCCGATAGCCATTAAAATTCCGTCAAGCAAGAATAGTAAGAACGGAATAAATGCAAGGGCCACAAACAATGCGTTGTGTGGCAACAATGCAACCGTGAATGAAAGCGAGTTCTTTAATAGTTGTTTAAAGGTCATTTTATACGTCACGGACATCGTTATCATATGCAAGGTCATAACTGAAAAGGTTATCAATAGAATATACGACAACACTTTTGCGACCTTATAAATCCAAATAGGGCTTACTTCAAGTGCAATACTTTTATTGCAAAGTGAAATTGAGCAAACGGTTATATAGAAAACTAACGAATATAATAGCATAATTAGCAAAAGTTGTTTGATGTTTTGCTTAATGCCACGCCAGAAATCGTTTGCAACGAAAATACCTTCGGTCCAAACCATATTTCTTATAACGTATGCCCCGCCTGCCAAGCCAATCGCCATAAACACAAATGCAAGTGGCGAAAGCAAAAGCATTGATGTGTTGACTGAAACTTCAATACTTTCGGCAGCCCCAACCATTGTTGGCAAGGCACCATAGCCTATACCAAAACTTTGTGAAAATGGATATAACATTCCGTAGTTTAGAACGGCAACGTATCTAAAAATAAGCATTAAAACAAGTGGAACGCAAAATAACAAAATGAGCAAGTTAATGATAACTAATTTACCAAACCTACCCTTAAAAATATCCCAAAAAAGTTCCCACCTGTTAGAAGGAAGTGATGCCCTTGCAAAATCCTCTGATTTTTCAGAGCCCATCATCAATTTATCAAAAAAACTACGTTTATTGCCCTTTGCCATTATCTTCTCCGCAAGCGTTATTTTTGCGTTAAAAAGTTTTTCCGCTTTTTAAGTGCAAACGCCTATAATAAAATATACACTAATTTTAAATATTTTACAAATAAAATTGGGTATTGTGCAAAAAAAACTTTACATTTTTACTTTGTTTTGATAAACTATCCTTATATTATGTTTAATAGGAGACTTGTAATATGAAAAAATATAACGTAGCAGTAGTCGGTGCAACCGGTATGGTTGGCAGAAAATTTTTAGAAGTTTTAACCGAAAGACAATTACCTGTGGAAAATTATTATCTTTTTGCATCTGCAAAATCAGCGGGTTCACAAATTGATTTTATGGGCAAAAAACACACAATTATCGAACTTGCAGAAAAAAATATCATTGATAAAAATATCGATATCGCCCTCTTTTCAGCGGGTGGTGACGTTAGTAAGGAATTTGCACCTATCTTTGCAAAACACGGCATTTTAGTCGTTGACAATTCAAGTGCTTGGAGAAGGGACGAAAACGTGCCTCTTGTTGTTCCTGAATGTAATGCCGACGATATTTCTTGGCATAAAAATATTATCGCTAACCCAAACTGTTCAACCATTCAAGCAATGGTTGTGTTAAAGCCTTTACATAAAGCGTTTAAGATTAAGAGAGTTATTTACTCAACCTATCAAGCAGTTTCTGGTGCTGGCGTTAAAGGTTTTAACGACTTAAAGAACGGTATTAACGGTGTTGCACCACAAAAATTCCCTCAACCTATTTTTGGCAACTGCTTGCCACATATTGACGTGTTTATGGAAAACGGCTACACCAAAGAAGAAGATAAAATGATTTTCGAAACAAAGAAAATCTTAAATGACCAAGATATTAAGGTGACTGCAACTTGCGTTAGAGTTCCTGTTTATTATGGACACAGCGAATCTATTAACCTTGAATTTGAAAAGCCTTGCACGGTTGAACAAGTTAAGGAAGTGTTAAAGAACGCTGAAGGCGTTGTTTTACAAGACGACATTGCCACTGCCCTTTACCCTACACCTCTTTCTGCTGAAAATAAGGACGAAGTTTTTGTTGGCAGAATTAGAAAGGACGATACTGTTGAAAGCGGTATTAACTTATGGTGCGTTGCTGATAACATCAGAAAGGGTGCTGCAACTAACGCCGTTCAAATCGCTCAAAAAGCAATTGAAATCGGTGCTATCAAAGGCAAACTAAACTAATTAAACCATTTTAGGAGTTTATAATGAATAAGACTATTTTTAAAGGTACTTGTACTGCTGCTATCACACCTTTTACAGAGAACGGCATTGATTACAAGGCTTTTGCAAGACAAATAGAATATCAAATTGAAAACGGCATTGACGCTTTAACTATTCTTGGAACGACGGGTGAAACACCTTGTATTACCGATAGTGAATATGAAAGCATTGCTAAATTTTCTTATGACCAAATTGCAGGCAGAGTAAAGTTTATTTTAGGCAGCGGAAGCAACTGCACCAAAAAAGCCATTGAAAAAAGCCAATTGGCACAAAAAATCGGGGCGGACGGCTTGCTTGTTGTCACACCTTACTATAACAAATGCACGCAAAAAGGTTTAGTTAAGTATTATAACGACGTTTGCGATAACGTTGATATTCCTGTTTTGTGTTATAACGTTCCTGCAAGAACGGGCGTAAATATTTTGCCACAAACTATGGCTGAAATTGCTGAACATAAAAATATCGGCGGTATTAAAGAGGCTTGCGGTAATATGGAACAAATTTGTGAAACTGCAAGACTTATTCGTGGTAAAACGGCCCTTTATTCTGGTGACGATAACCTTAACCTTGCTATGATGAGTATTGGTTCAATGGGTTTAATCTCGGTTGCATCTAACATCGCACCAAAAGAAGTTGGGGACGTTGCAAGACTTTATTTTGCTGGTAAAAATAAGGAAGCAACCGAACTTCAAGAAAGGCTCTTACCTTTAATTGACATTATGTTCTGCGAAGTTAACCCTATCCCTGTTAAAAAAGCATCTGAACTTATCGGACTTGGCAGTGGAATTGTTCGTGCACCTTTAACCGAACTTGAACCAGAACATACCCAACAAATGAAAAAAATTCTTACCGATTTTGGTTTTAAAATCAAGGAGTAATAATGATTAATATTTTAATTAGTGGTGCTAACGGCAAAATGGGCAAAAAAGTTTTTGAATCTGCCCAAAAAAATGCTTTAGTTAAGGCGGTTGCCGGCGTTGACTTGATTTGCGATTGCAAAAATGCTGACTTCCCTATTTACGACTCTTTTGATAAGGTTAAAGAAAAGGTTGACGTTGTGGTTGATTTTTCTGCCCCAACCAACCTAAACAATATTTTAGCGTTCTGCACTAAAAACAATATCCCTGCAATTTTGTGTGCAACAGGTTATTCTGATGAACAAATTGCTTTGATAGTTGAAAAAAGCAAACAAATTCCGCTTTTCCGTTCTGGCAATATGTCGCTTGGCGTTAATTCGCTTATCGACCTTGTGAAAAGGGCAACTTCTTCGCTTGCTGGTTTTGATATTGAAATTATTGAAAAGCACCACAACCAAAAGGTTGATGCTCCAAGCGGAACTGCACTTATGCTTGCTGATGCCGTTAAGCAAACTGCACCTGAAAAGTTTTATACTTATGGCAGAAACGGTATTGTTGGCAAAAGGGACGTTAATGAAATTGGTATCCACGCTATCCGTGGCGGTGGAATTGTTGGCGAACATCAAGTTATTTTTGCGTCTAACTTTGAAACCATCACCCTAACCCACCAAGCAACCGATAGAAGCGTGTTTGCTGATGGTGCGATTAAAGCGTGTGAATTTATCGTGGGAAAACCTGTCGGCTTATATAATATGGCTGACGTTATAAATTCAAAATAAAAATGCTTAAACAAAATTTAGACAAAGTTTTTTCTGAAATTCAAGCGGGAAATAATCTTGGCGAGAGTGTTTATCTTGTCGGTGCAACCAAAATGGTTGACGTTGACGTGATTAACAAAGCCATAGAGTATGGCTTAAAAATGGTTGGCGAAAACAAGGTGCAAGAGTTTAGAGATAAGCACCTTTCTATCGTGGGTGCTGAACAGCACTTCATCGGGCATTTACAAACCAATAAGGTGAAATATTTAGTCGGTGCCGTTTCTCTTATCCACTCGGTTGACAGCGTTAAACTTGGTGCTGAAATCGATAAAGTGGCTAAAAAGAAAAACGTTATCCAAGACGTTTTGATTGAAGTTAATATTGGTGGCGAACTTTCTAAAAGCGGGTTTAGCCTAGGCGATGCCTATTCTAACGTGTTAAACATTGCAAAAGAATTTTCTAGCGTTAGGGTTGTTGGACTTATGGCAATGCTCCCACCATCAGACGATAAAGAATATTTGGCAGGTTTATGCAAAAAAATGCGTGATTTATTCGATGAGTTGAAAAAGGCTGGCTTGCCTTTTAAATACTTGTCTATGGGTATGTCTAACGATTATTTAATCGCAATCAAAAACGGAAGTAATATGATAAGGCTTGGAAGAACTATCTTCGGGCAACGAATTAAAGAAGATAAAAAGGAAAACTAAAATGGGTGTATTTGATTTATTTGGAAGAGAACCAAAAACTAAAAGCGAACGCACGAAGATTAACGACGTGGCGTCTGATATGAACGATAAAACAGGCCCTGTTGCCGTTTTTAGCCCAACCTGTTTTGATGACGTTGAAGTGGTTATTGATGCTATGAAAAACGGCAAAAACACCGTTGTGCATTTGACCGAACTTAAAACCGAAACGGCAGTTAGAGTTATCGATATGCTTGCAGGTGCAATTTATGCACTTGGCGGTGGGGTTTATGAAATGAGCAAAAACGTGTTTATGTTCTCACCATCAGGCGTAGAAGTTAGATAGTTTTTAATTTAAAAAGTAAAGACGTAGCAAATCTGCTACGTCTTTTTTATTTTATTTTTTAAAATACTTGATAAAATCTTTTATATGTGTTATACTAATCTTGCCAAACAATCTGAATACTCGTAGAAATAGGTGTTTTTTCTTTTAATGAGAATAAAATGCCTTTTTATGCCAATACCATTAAGATAACCAATTTTTGTTAAAAATGCGGCTCCTTCTTGATGGTAAAGGCTTCACCTATACTACGATAGATTGTTTGGCGACAATTGGAGTCAGCGTTTTATTGCGTTAACTTCGGTTGGCGCATTTTTTATTTTAAGGAGGTTCTTATGAACAACACAAAAGCAAAAACTATATCACTACTTTGCATTGCCCTTTCGTGTATGGGAATTATAATGCTCTTCTTCACAATACTGCGAATATCTACTCGCTATTACTTTTATAGTGCAACAGGCTTTGAACTGCTTTCTTTTTATAGCCCTGCAACCGAAGATTTTTCTGGTATTTTAGGTACTTTAAGTTGGTTCCAACTTATAATCGGCATCTCTATGCTTGCATATAGCATTTATAACTTATTAAAACCAAAATGCGGCATTAAATCTTTTGTAATTGTAATCGTATTGATTTGGACGAGTTCTTTATTGTTTTTACTCGAAGGTATTATTGCTTCAATAATGGCTAAGCAAAACCTACCTTTATCTATTGTAACACATACTACTTGGATACCTTTTACTATAATTACTGCATTATCAATCGTGACCATTATTTACATTGACTCATATAAAAAACAACCAACAACAAATTACCAAACAACCGCTCAACCTTATGTACCTGCAAACTATCAAACTGCTCCAAATACGGCAAACCCAACTCTTGCACAAGCAATTCCACAAGATGACGGTTGCTTATTCACTGTTGATGGCGAAGTTAAACTCTTAAAAGTTTACAATGACTATGTGACTATGGAAAATAAGGTGAACTTAAGATCAATCATTACTCATAATGTATTTGGTGGCAACAAAAAAGTTTTCTATCAAAATATGATTGGCGTACAATTTAAGGAATCTTCTTCTCTTATATTAGGTTATATCCAATTTGAGACAGCCAACACTTCTTCAAAAAATAATTTTAATAGTGAAAACAGCGTAACGTTTACACACACAAAAGTTCCAAATGAATACGTTAAACAAGTTGTTGATTTTGTTGAAAGAAAACTTATGGAGTCTAAAGCCCCTGTTAGCATTACTCAAGCAACTTCAAGTGCAGACGAACTTTTAAAATTCAAAAACTTGCTTGACGCTGGTGTTATTTCGCAAGAAGAATTTGATAAAAAGAAAAATGAATTATTGAGCAAGTAATTGCTTTAACTATTTAAGACAAACAATATTTTTACACACTAAAAAAGGCATAAATAAAAAGGAAGGAAAAACATTTCCTTCCTTTTCTTTTACTTTTTATCTCTGACGTAAAAGTCGTATAATTCTTCGGTTGCAAAGTGCATTTTTGTTAAATAGTTTTTTCCATTTTTTAAGAACATAAAATATGTTGTCTTTTCGGTTGCAATGTCAAACGCATCGCCACGCCCTAAAAAGTCATACTCAATATGTACTGAATACATTGATGAAACAGGTTTTTTAATTTCAAAAACCTCGCCATTAGCAACGCCAGTTATGGTAAAGCCGTTTTTATCGTGAACAACGTGCCCTTGCCCAACAGGAATACAGCCGATTTTTGAGTTATAATAGTCTTCAATTCTTATATCGTCTTCAAAACGATATGTATTAGATTGAACTTCCTTTCTAACTTCTTCCCTTTCCCAATTATACCAATCAGGAATATGTGAAAAGCCTTTATCGGTGTTTATGCCTTTAAGCCTGCTTAAAGTGTCCATTTGCCATTTTGCACCACAATGCTCACACCAAAGTTCACTTCCGCCACTGTTCATCATAAACTCTTTGCCACATACAGGACATTTATATAAAATTCTATAAAGCCCGTCTGCCCTATCTTTACATTTAGTATGTAAATTGTTGTCTACTTGCCACTTATACTCGTCCTTAACAAACGCCTTTTCAATCACTTCTTGGATTTGCTCTGCACTCATTTCTTTCAACTGTTCTTTGCTTAAAAGTTGATATATATGTGCTTCTTGGCGAATTTTTCTATAAGGGTGTTTGCTCCACTGTGGCGAGTTTATAAAGTTGCCATATGCCTTGCACATAACCACAGGCACGCCTGCAAGTTTACACAATTTGCCCAATGCACCGTCTAGCCTTTCGTTTACCCCTGCAAGTTCAAACCTTGCCTCTGGGAAAATTGTGCAAGTGTGCTTTAATTTTTTTAGGTAATATAATATATGTTTAGCCGTCACTATATCGTGGGTGAACTTTCTTTTTGGCATTCCGCCAATTCCACCCATAAGCCAATTTCCACGCCTGAACTCTTCAACAGACATTACCCAACCCGTCGTTCTTGGCATAATGCCACAAACTATTTGCGGAAAGTCCATAAACGATGCGTGCGTTGCCAAAATTAGATATGGACCTTTTATCTTTTTAACTTGTTTTTCAACCTTTACCTTGCCCTTGTTTAGCCAAAGATAAAACGGAGCAGCCACATATTCTACTATTTTAAGATACCATTTTGGTTTGATAGGTTTTTTGTTCATATCAAACCTTTTACCAAGTCTTTTCATAATTTATCTCCCTATTTAATATATTACCATATTTTGTATAATATGTAAAGCAAATTGTTGAAAAACCAACAATTTATAATAAAAAAATAATGCAGACACTTTTTTGTATCTGCATTTATTTATAATATTTGTTTTGTTATTATCTAACGTTAAGTGCTTCAAAAGTTTTGTCAAGAGCACAAAGTTTTTCAGAAAACAACTTCATTTCGTCTTCTGGAAGTGGAACTTCAACAATTTGCTTAAAGCCTGTGCCACCAACCTTACACAAAACGCCTGTGCAAAGATTTTTTGCACCGTATTCGCCATCAAGATAAGTTGCAAGTGGAAGGATTGTTTCTGTGTCAGCAATAAGAGCCTTAACCAATTGAACGGTTGATGCTGCAATCGCATAGAAAGTTGCACCCTTTGCCTTAATAACTTTTGAACCTGCTGCAACCATGCCTTTATAGATGTTGTCAAGTTCGGTTTCAAGGGCATCTTTATTTACGCCCATAATCTTTGTGCAGTAATCTCTGATAGGCATACCACAAACGGTGCATAAACTCCAAGGAGCCATACAAGCATCGCCGTGTTCACCAAAAACGTATGCTGTGACGTTAGATGCATCAACTTTGCAGTAATCTGCAACGGCTTGTTGAAGACGGTTAGAGTCTAAAAGTGTGCCTGTGCCGATAACTTGGTTTTTGCTTAAACCTGTGTCGTGCATAACAACGTATGTCAAAACGTCAACAGGGTTGCTTACAACAACGTATAATGCGTCTGGTGCAATTAACGCAACGTCTTTAATAACGCTCTTTAAGATGCCAATGTTGATTGCTGCAAGGTCAAGTCTGGTTTGGCCAGGTTTTCTGCCCACACCAAAAGTAATTATTACTATATCTGAACCAGCAACGTCGCTATATTCCCCGCTCCAAATTTTGCAAGCAGGAACGCATGCTGCACATTGTGCTATATCAAGTGCTTCGCCTTCTGCCTTTTCCTTATTAATATCTACCAACACGATTTCTGATGCCACGCCTTGAAGGGTCAACGCATAAGCAATTGTTGCACCAACGTTGCCAGCACCTAAAATTGAAATCTTCCTCTTTTTTTGTACCATATTTCACACTCCATAATATTTTCCTAAATATTTCCTTAATATAATACTATTTAAAAGAAAAATATGCAAACGATTGTTGCACATTTTTTACATTTTTTTATTTTTCTTGATAATCAAATGAAAGTCGTGTTTGAACGGACGGCCTTACCAAATTATTAGCAATTTCTTTGTGCAAAGGGTGGTTTTGATAATACTGAAGCGACGCTTCATCCTTAAAGGTTGAATCCATCATAATATCGCCAGCAGATGAAGAAAATTTGTCAGTTAAAATGGTCATATTTATAAGCCCTTCTATCTTTCCGTTTAAGCCTTCAAGTGCCGACTTTATTTGACTTGCCCTCTCGTTTTTATCTGCAATTTCGTCCTTTAATTTCCAAATTATCATATGTTTAACCATAACAAAACTCCATTTGTTTTTTTCTAATTTTATCAGCACTAAATAAACTTGTCAATCAAAAACTTGCCATTTTATAATTTTAGTTTTTTATAACGCTTTTTGCCACGTCATATATGTCGCCAGCACCCAAAAACAACACGTTTTCATATTCATTATAAAGTTTCTTTAACCTTTTATTTAGTTCACCTTTATTGCCCGCATAAAAAACGCCCTTTTGCTTTGCCTTTAAGTTTTTATATAAGGTTTTTGCACTGCCGTTTTTATTATACTTTTCCCGTGCGGGATAGGTTTTATATATTATCAGTGGCGAACAACACGAAAAACACTCCAAAAACTCTTTCATCAAAAGTTCGGTGCGTGAATAAGTGTGTGGCTGAAAAATTGTTATAAACGGCTTACGGCTTTTATCAAAAGTTTGAAGCATTGCACTTATTTCTCTTGGGTGGTGGGCGTAATCTGCATAGACTTTTTTGCCCTTAATTTCGCCCAAAGGTTCGTTTCTTCTTTTAACCCCACTAAAACTTTCTATCGCTTTTTTTTGCACGGCAAACGGTATTTTTAGCGTTTGGCAAACTGCAATAACGCTTAATGCATTATAGACGTTATGCTTTCCGTCTATCATAAGATTTATTCTGCCAAGTTTAAGTGTGCCGTGATAAGCACTGAACGAATATCCGTTTGGGTTTTTTCTTATGTTTTTGGCAGTGAAATTTGCCTTATTTTTAATGCCGAAAGTTATGCTCGTTTGCGAAATAAGGTCCTTTGAATTTTTGTCGTCGGCATTGATAATCGAAACACTGCCGTCTATAAACAACTTAAAGGCTTTTATCACTTCGCCCATATTTTTATAAGTATCCAAATGGTCGTTATCCACGTTCAAAACCACGCACATTTTGGGTTTTAAGTCAAGAAAGTTTCTTTCATACTCACACGCTTCGGCAACGGCAATATTGCCTCTGCCAAACCGATAAGTCCCAAACGATTTATCTTCCCCACCCAAAAACACGGTCGGGTCTAGCCCTACTTCAATTAAAACCCAAGAAAGCATATCGGTTGTGGTGGTTTTGCCGTGGCTTCCACTGATGGCTATTGAAAGGCTAAACTCATCTAAAATTTGACCTAAAAGTTGACTTCTTTTTATTAAGGTTAGCCCCCTTTTTTTCGCTTCCCTAAATTCTGGGTTTTCTTTATTTATTGCAGACGTATAAACCACTATATCGGCGTTTTTAAGGTTATTTTTTTTGTGTTTTTTATACACTTTTATGCCTTGTTTTTGAACAAAAAGGGCGTTTTTTGGGCTAATATCGCTTCCACTAACCTCAAAACCTTTGTTTTTTAAGTGGATACTTAAACCGCTCATTCCCACCCCACCAATACCTATAAAATGCACCTTTTGTCTATTTTTTAAGAATTTGCTGTTATTCATACAATTATTTATGAAAAAATGGCGTTTTTTAGCACTTTTTTTTCATAAAACAGCAATTTTTTTAAAAAAAGTATTGAAAAGTGCATAAAAATATGCTAAAATGAACGTAATATATTGATAGGAAGGTTATGTATGGTTATTTCAGACGTTAGAGTTCGTATTGTCAAAAAAGAAGACAGTAAGTTAAAGGGCGTTGCTTCAGTCACTTTTGATGATTGCTTTGTTGTGCACGACATCAAGGTTATCGAGGGCAACGAAGGTTATTTTATCGCTATGCCAAGCAGAAAAACTGCTGATGGCGAATATAAAGATATTGCCCACCCTATTAAAACTGAAACGAGAGAACAACTTATTAAGGCAATACTAACTGCTTTTGAAGAAGAAAAAGCAAAACCTGTTGAATAAACTTTAATTTGCATTTTTATTCATATCGCTCTGCCTAAAAAGTTTTTACGGCAGAGTTTTTGTGCGAGATTTTATTAGTTTTTGCAAACTAAAAAGACATTGATTGCTCAATGTCTTTTTTTTATTTTACTTAAATATTTTACTTGCTAAATTGTTCACGTAATCAAGTGAAGAAAACAACTCGTCAAACGTTTGATAATCGTTTTGGTAAACTTCTAAAAGCATTGCACCGTTAAACCCAACGTTATGTAGCCTTGAGAACAAATCGTAAAAATCGGTTATCCCATTACCAGGCAAGCACATTTTGCCGTTAGCATCCACGTCCGACAAATGCACGGTCACTATATCTTCTTTCATTTCATCAATAAAGTCTTTATATTCTATTCCGCTTTGGCGGGCTTGCTTAACGTCAAGCGTTGCCTTTAAGCCGACCGTTCTTTTCTTAATTTCGTTAAAAAATCCGATATAGTTATAATATCCCCAATGCACGTTTTCATAAGCAAGGGTTATTTTGTGCGACTTTGCAGTGTCGATAATCCTTTGCGTAATCTCGCCAACCCTGTCAAAGTTTAACTTTATAGGCGTTTTCTTAAACCTTGCACCACCGTGAAAGGTATAGTACTTGGCATTGACCTTTTCAGCACAACTCATTGCCATATCTAAAAGTTTAAACGAATCTGCCATTGCCCTTTGGTTGACGCTATAAAGTTGTGGCTCAAACTGTGTGGTTAAAACGTGGACAGAGTGAACGTCAATATTGCCTTTAACGCTTTTTAAAAGTTCACCGAACTCGGCGTTGTATTCGCAATAACTTTCTAAAAATATTTCCGCACACGAAACTTTGCTTTTTGACAAAAATTCCAATGCTTCTTCTGTGGTTTTTCTGCCGAAAAGCGAGGCGGTTGATATACCTACTTGCATTTTTGTTCCCTTTTACGCTTGCTTGCTAAAAACAAACTCTCCGTCATAAGCATCAATAACTATCTTGCTGTTTTCGGTTAGTTCACCCTTTAAGATTTCTTCGCTTAACCTATCTTCAATGTAGCGACCGATAACCCTTTTTAACGGTCTTGCACCATAGTTATTGTCATAGCCTTTTTCAATGATTAAATCCATTGCGTTGTCGGTAATTTGCATTTCGACTTGCATAACGGCAAGACGCTTTCTTAAGTTTGCAAGCATAATGTTTGCAATCTTTGCCGTGTCTTGTTTTTCAAGTTTATGGAACACGATAATGTCATCAACCCTGTTTAAGAATTCTGGGCGGAATTTCGCTTTTAACGCATCCATATACTTTTCGCACATGTTTTCATACTCGGCTGACTTGTTTGCAATAAAGCCAAGCGATTGCTTGTTTTGAACGTCGGTTGCACCCACGTTTGAAGTCATTATTATTATGCAGTTCTTAAAACTTACAACTCTGCCTTTATTGTCGGTAAGCCTTCCTTCATCAACAAGTTGAAGCATAATGTCTAAAACTTCTGGGTGTGCCTTTTCTATTTCGTCAAAGAGAACGACCGAATAAGGCCTTCTTCTAACCCTTTCAGTTAGTTGGCCTGCCTCATCAAAGCCCACGTATCCCGGAGGAGCACCGATAATCTTTGAAACGGCGTGCTTTTCCATATATTCGCTCATATCAATTCTTATAATGTTATCTTCACTGCCAAAAACCGATTCGGCAAGAGCCTTTGAAAGTTCGGTTTTGCCAACGCCTGTTGGACCAACGAATATAAACGAGCCTGCTGGCCTTTTTGGGTCTTTTAAACCCGCCCTAGCCCTTCTAATAGCATTAGAAACGGCTTTAACGGCGTCTTCTTGACCTATAACTCTTTGGTGCAAAGTTTCTTCTAACTCTAAAAGTTTTTGTGCTTCAGTTTGGGTTAATTTAACCACAGGAACACCCGTCCAATTGCTTACGATTTTTGCAATATCGTCAGGCGTTATCATAAGTTTTTCACGGTTGACAGTGTTTTTTGAGGCCTTTGCACGGATTTCATCAAGTTCACGGTTGACTTCTTCAATTTGCTTGTTAATCTTTATGGCTCTTTCTAAATCGTCCCTTCTTTTTGCATCGTTCTTTTGTGCTGTCAAGGCGTTTAGTTCGGCTTCTTTTTGCTTTGCTTCTTGTGGCGAGTTATAACTATCAAGCCTTACCCTTGAAGACGCTTCGTCTATTAAGTCGATTGCCTTGTCAGGTAAAAATCTATCGGTAATATACCTATCCGAAAGTGAAACGGCTGCAATAATTGCATCGTCAGGAATGCTTACGCCGTGGTGCGATTCGTATTTGTCCCTTAACCCCTTTAAGATTTCAACCGTTTCTTCGGTTGTTGGGGCTTCGACCATTATGGTTTGGAAACGGCGTTCCAACGCCTTGTCTTTTTCTATATATTTTCTGCTTTCATCAAGCGTGGTTGCACCTATTGTTTGAAGTTCGCCACGAGAAAGCATTGGTTTTAATATGTTTGCAGCATCCATATTGCCTTCGCCCGTGCTTCCCGCACCAACGATATTATGGATTTCATCAATGAATAAAATTATGTTGCCGTTTTGCTTAACGGTGTCTATTGCCTTTTTAAGTCTTTCTTCAAAGTCGCCCCTATATCTTGCACCAGCAAGCATACCCGCTAAATCAAGCGAGAAAACTATTTTATCTGCCAAAATTTCAGGAACGTTGCCCTTAACGATTGCTTGTGCAAGCCCTTCGACAACTGCACTTTTACCAACACCCGGTTCACCTATTAAGAGCGGGTTGTTTTTTGTTCTTCTTGATAAAATTTGAATAACCCTATCAATCTCGTTCTTTCTGCCGATTACAGGGTCGAGTTTGCCTTCAAGTGCAAGTTGGTTTAAGTTTGTGCCGAACTTTGAAATTTCGCCCAAATCCTGTTTTGCAGGTGCGTTTGCATACATTTTTTCTCTATTGTTTGCGTTTGCACCCCTAATAGAATCTGAAAGGTCTTGTTCCACTTCATCTTCATATTCACCTGCTTGATTACTCAATAAAGAGTCTGCAAGTTCATTGGTCATTCTGTCAACGTCAACTTTAAGTTGCTTTAAAATAGCGACAGCCATACTGTCATCTTGCAATAAAAGAGCAAGCAAAAGGTGTTCAGTGCCAACGTATCCAGCACGAGCCTTAAGCGAAATTTGCCCTGCGTTTTCAAACAAACGCTTTGTTCTTGCCGTGAACATGTTGCCTGAAATTACAAGGTCTTTTATTATTCCTCTTTTATAGTAAACTATAAACCTATCAACGTCCACGCCCGCCTCTCTTAAAAGTGCAGAGGCTCTGCCATCAGTCACGCTTATTAAACCGAACAAAATGTGTTCGCTTCCTATATACATACAGCCCGTTTGTTTTGCAAGTGCGGTTGCCATATCTATAACTTGGTTTACGTTTCTTGAAAATGCTTCGTAATACATACTTACTCCTTAATTTTTGTTAGCGTTGCTCCAACTATTTTCGCCCTAAACAAGTCCCTATTTTGTGATGATAACCTTTTTGAATAGGTTTCGCACAAGTTTGCTGGGCGAACTTTTATTATTAAATCGTCAATTGCGTTTATATCTGAAATTTCTATCATTCCTAGCATTGCACCGAGTTTTACTCTTGCTATGTGCGACATAAACTCGCTATAACTTAAAATGACTGCGTTTGTCAACACCCCGTATGACTTGTGGGCTTTATCCATAGTTAAAATTTCGTTTTTAACGTAAAGCCTTTCCATTTCATCACGCTCTGCTTTACAAATTTGCAAAACAGTTTGCTCAACCTTTGCCAAAATCTCCTCTTCGCTAACGCCCAAAGTGATTTCGTTGCTTATTTGATACATAAAGCCTTCAGCATCACTGCCTTCACCATAAAGCCCCCTGACAGTAAGCCCAAGTTCAGCCACTTCTTGAACAAGTGCCCTTATCTTTCCGCTTTCTGTTAAGGCGGGCAAAAACATCATAACCGATGCACGCATACCCGTTCCTAAATTGGTTGGGCAAGCCGTTAAATAACCAAAGTTTTGGTCAAAGGCAAGGTTAAGGTTTTTTGCAATATCATCATCAATCTTGGTTATTCTATCATACGCTTCTTTTAGCCTTAAACCACGCATAAAGCACTGCTCTCTAATATGGTCTTCTTCATTTACCATAACCGAAATGCTTTCGTCTTGATTTATCAAAACTGCACCGCATTCCCTATTTTCTATAAGGTTTTGGCTTATCAAGTGCCTTTCTTTCATACTTTCTAACGTGGTGTTTGTAAGATTAGAAACGTAATATAAATTAAACGTGTCCGAACGAACGAGTGCACGGTTGACCTTTTTGACTATTTCTCTTGCGGTTGCATAATCTTCTATCTTAAACGGATAGTCGGCAACGTTTCGTGCAAGCCTTATTCTCGTTCTAACGATATTGCCAAGGTATAAATCAGGGTTAATAGTTATCATTTATATTATCCCCCTGCTTTTTAATTGGTTGGAAATTTCTAAAATTTCTTTGGTTAGCCCCCTTATGTCTGAAAATCTGCCCTCTATGGTTGCCCTTTCCTTTTCGCTTATAAGTTCTTTATATCTAGATAGCAAATATCTGTCTTCCCCAGAAAGATTATAAGGCGTTTTTCCCACGTGAAAAGTCTTACCCTGTATTTTATAAAGGGTAGATAACACTTGCTTTTCAAAAGCCTTATAACAGTGCGGACAGCCAAGCATACCCGTTTGGTAAAACTCGCTTAACCTTTTACCACAAAAATTGCAAACTTTATCGTACATAACTAAATTCTTTTTGCCAACTCTTTAATATATTCTTTGGTCTCTTGACCAATTTCTTTACTCTTTAACGCCATTTCAACGTTTGCTTTAATATATCCAAACTTATCGCCAACGTCATACCTATCGTCTTCAATCACGCTTGCTAAAAGTTTACCGCTCTTTGCAAGTTCATCTAACACGTCGGTCAAATAAATTTCGTTGCCCTTTGGTTTTAATTTTTTAAGCATACCCATAACTTCGCCAGATAAAACGTATCTGCCGATAATTGCGTTGTTTGAAAGTGCTTCGTTTACACTTGGTTTTTCTAAAATTGCGTTGACTTGCATAATTCCGCCGTCCTCAACGTCAAAACCAATGTTGCCATACTTTGAAACTTCATCGCCAAAAACTTCCATTGTCGCAATAACGCTTTTAGAAGTCTTTTCGTAAATTTCAGCAAGGTTTTTAATGCAGGGTTTAACGCCGTTATCGGCAACCAAAAGTTCATCGCCAAGAAGTAGTGCAAATGGCTCGTCCTTAACAAAAGGTTCTGCACAAAGAAGTGCCCCAGCAAGTCCGTTTGGTTGTTCTTGAACAACAAACTTAACGTTAAATTGGTGGGTCGCTTTTGCTATTTCATAAAGGCTGTGCTTTTTGTCTGATAAAAGCCTTTGCTCTAAACTTTCACATTCGCCAAAATGCTTTTCGATAACGCCACTGTCTGGGCTGACAACAACTATGATTTCTTCAATGCCAACAGAAGTTAATTCTTCGGCTATGTATTGAATAGTTGGCTTGTCTAAAACCGAAAGCATTGGCTTTGGTATTGCCTTTGTTATAGGTAAAAAACGTGTTCCTAATCCTGCTGCTGGAATTATGGCTTTTTTTAACTTGCCCATAATAACTCCCCCTAAAAAATCTTATTTAAAATTTTTGTTTTCAATGTCTTTAATCTTTTGCACTCTGCGGATATGCCTTTCATCAAACGAAAAGTCTGTGTTTAAGAAAGTGTCCACAATCTCAACCATAAGTCCTGGCCCGATAACCCTTTCGCCCATTGCTAAAACGTTGGTGTCGTTATGTTCTCTGGTCGCTTTTGCAGAAAACACGTCGTGACAGTGTGCACAGCGAATTCCTTTAATCTTGTTTGCAACAATGCTCATTCCAATGCCTGTGCCACAAATTAAGATGCCCTTGTCTGCCTTTCCGCTTACAACGGCTTGACAAACAGGCTCTGCATAATCGTTATAGTCAACCGACGTTTTTTCAAACGTGCCAAAATCTATAAATTCTATACCTTTTTTGTTAAGATAATCAATTAAAACCGGTTTAAGATTTATTCCACCGTGGTCACAACCTATTGCTACTTTCATTTTTTATTCTCCTTGTTTAATTAAAATTTGTTCTAAAATTATATTGCACGCATCTTCAATTTGGTGCGATGTTTTTATATAGACGTTTATGTTTCCACCGTAAGGGTCCAAAATGTCTTCGCCCCCCGTCGCCTCGCTTATAGTGTAAACCTTTTCTAAACCGTTAAAGGCTAACTTGTGGTTTAAGGTCATACACAAAATCAAATCGCTCTTTTTCACTATGTCCGAAGTAATCTGTTTTGACTTAAAGCCATAAGGCTTATAGCCCATAAGTTTTAAGGCACGGAAAGAGTTTTCGCTCATTTTATCGCCATCGCTTGCACAAAGCCCCGCACTTGAAACTTTAACGTTTTTAACACCGGCAAGTTTAAGTTTGTTTTTCAATATTATTTCCGCCATTGGGCTTCTGCAAGTGTTGCCCGTGCAAACAAATAATATCTTTTTGTTTTTTACTCGCATGATTTTCTCATCCTATTCATAATGCCCAAATTAACGTTCTTTTCATCAGGCATTGCTATTGCGATTATTATATCGGCCTTCTTTTCGCCTTCTAAAAGTTTATCGTATAAATTTGATGCAATTTGTTCTTGGCTATTGCCCAAAAGCAAAAGGTTTTTGCCATTAAAGTTTTCCTTTAAGTAATCGGCACACATAATATATGCCCTTTTGCCTAAACCTTGCTCGGCTTCATATCTTTTGATAACGCTTTCTATATCAGTTTCAGCATATAAAGCAGTTTGGCATTTTGGTCTATAATGCTTATACTTTACGCCCGGCGAACGGACCTTATCGCTTTCTAAATGCTTGGCTATTTCGCACGAGCCAACCACTTGTTCAATCATTTCTTTGGTGATAAGTCCTGCACGCAAAATTCTTGGCGTTTTTTCCGTGCAATCTAAAACCGTGCTTTCTATCCCGCCACTGCACTTTCCGCCATCCAAAATTATTTGAATTTTGCCGTTTAAGTCGTTATAAACGTGCTCGGCTGTGACTGGGCTTGTGTGCTTTGAAAGATTGGCACTTGGTGCAACGATTGGCATATCGATTGCCTTTAATAAATTTTGGCAACCCGTGTGCGATGGAATCCTTACGGCAAGAGTTTGCCCACCACAAACGGCTTCACTACACACAACGCCTTTGCTTCTAAACACCATTGTCAGTGGACCCGGTGTAAAAGCCTTTTTCAACTTTTCCACGTAATCTTGCTCAATATAAACAAGTTTTGTAAGGTCGTAATCTTTATGAACGTGGGCAATCAGCGGATTATCTGCTGGTCTGCCCTTAATTTCATAAATCTTTTTAACTGCTGTGCTGTCGGTTGCAACTGCACCCAAACCATAAACTGTTTCGGTCGGAAACGCAACCACGTCTGATGAAAGAAAAAGTTTAACTGCACTTTTTATTGAGTTTTCATCTATTTGGTAAATTTTTGTTTGCATAATTAAAAAATTTCGTCGTCAACTGATTTTACTTCTGGCATTGCTTGTTCAAAAGGACGGTCGTTTTCTTCAAGGCTTTGGTCAGCGTTTTGTTCAGTTGGTGCTTGGTATCCGTTAATGGTTGCACTTTCTTGCACCTTTTCAACGTCATCGCCAATAATTTCGCCCGTTTCGGTGTCAATATTTAAGAATTTTGTGCATTCGCCCTTAAAGAATAAGTCAATCGTGCTTGTTGCACCACTTCTGTGTTTTGCAACGATAATTTGGGCAACGTTTTTCTTTACTTTTCCTTCAGCAACGTCCTTTTCTGTTGCGTTAAGGTCAGGTCTATGTATGAACATAACTATATCTGCGTCTTGTTCGATTGCACCAGATTCTCTTAAGTCAGAAAGTTGTGGGGTGCCTTTCCTAGTTTCAACCGCACGGGATAATTGTGATAATGCCAAAACAGGCACGTCAAGTTCTTTTGCCAAAATTTTCAAACTCCTTGAAATTTCGGTTATTTCTTGTTGGCGGTTATCAAGCCTTTTATCTGGCGTCATAAGTTGCACGTAGTCAATAACAACAAAGTCTAAACCGTGCTTTGCTTTTATTCTTCTGCACTTTGACATAATTTGGGTTGGAGTGATTGACGCTGTGTCATCAATAAAGATTTTTGCGTTTGATAAAAGTTCTTTGGCTCTAAAAATCTTTCTCCACCATTTATTTTTGCTCATCATATCGCCCTTATACAAGGTTTCCATTGAAACGCCTGCAACAGAGCAAGTCATTCTTTGAACAAGTTGTTCTTTGCTCATTTCAAGCGAGAAAACTGCACAAGTGTGACCTTGCAAAGCAATGTTTTCAGCAATGTTCATTGCAAAAGAGGTTTTACCAACGGCTGGGCGGGCTGCAAGAATCATAAGGTCACTGTTATGCACGCCTTTGATAAGACTGTCAAGTTCTTTGAACTGCGTTGGAATTCCCCTAAATTTCGCACCACCTTTGCTTATTTCATCAAACTTGAACATTACGTCTGGAAGGACTTTATCAATCCTTACCGCATCTCTTGTGTCTTTGGTGTTTGATATATCGTAAATGGTTTTTTCTGCAAAAGAAAGTGCAGAAATTTCATCTTGACTTGTTTGGCACTCGCCTATAATATCAACTGCACCCACCATCAATTGTCTTAACATACTATCTCTGCTAACGATAGATAAGTACCTTTGATAGTTTGCTGATGATGGAATAACGTTTGCTAATTCAGCGATATAACTAATTCCACCTGCATCGTTAAGAGTGCCCAATTTTTCAAGCATATCGGTTAGCGTCACTATATCTACAGGCTGATTACGCTTAATTATTTCAAGCATTGCACTGAAAATGCTTTTGTGTGCTTCTGAATAAAAGTCGCTTTCTTTTAAGGTTGCACCTATGTCAATTTGAATTTTTGTGTCAAGCAAAATACAGCCAAGCAACGCTTGTTCTGCTTCTATGTTGTGTGGCATTTCGGTTATGCCCTTTTTTGAAACTTGTTGTTTTGCCATTTTTATTTTCTCCTTTATCAAATGTAAAATCAAAAAATTATAAACTTATAAACTCGTCTAACGTATCCTTGAATACCTTAAATGCTTTAGTAAAAGTCTTTTTATCCGTCAAGTCCACGCCTGCAATTTTTAACAGTTCAACAGGTCCGTCACTCGAACCCGAAGATAAGAACTTAAAGTAATCTTCAACAGCACTTTGACCTTCGGTTAAAATCCTGTCTGAAATAGCCAATGCACTGATTATGCCCGTTGCATATTTATAAACGTAAAACGCCCTATAAAAATGTGGAATTCTTGCCCATTCGTATTGGATATTGCCCTTACTTACAACGCTTTTGCCGTAATACTTTTGGTTTAACCCCAAATAAATTTCCGAAAGGTTATCTTTATTTAACGGCTGGCCATTTTCAACCATTTGATGAACTATTTGCTCAAACTCTGCAAACTGGGTTTGTCTAAACAAGGTTGTCCTTATCATTTCTAATAGGTATGAAAGTAAATATTTTTTAAGTTTTTTGTCCTTTTCAACGCTTAACAAATACCTTATCAACAACACTTCGTTTACAGTGCTTGCAACTTCTGCAACAAAAATTTTATAATCGGCTTTTGCATAAGGTTGGGTCTTGTTTGAAAAATAAGAGTGTATGCTATGCCCCATTTCGTGTGCAATAGTGAAAACGTCGTGCGTGGTTTTTTGATAGTTTAACAAAACGTATGGGTGGGTGTCGTAAACAGCAACGCTATAAGCACCACTTCTTTTGCCCTTTTGTTCATAAACGTCAAGCCAACGATTTTCTTTGGCTTTAATCAAAAGGTCTTGATATTCTTTGCCAAGTGGGGCTAAACCTTTCACCACCAAGTCGTAAGCATCTTCATATTCAAGTTTAAGTTCTGCACCTTCAACCACAGGAACGTAAACGTCATACATATACATTTTTTTAAGGCCCAAAAGTTTTTTCTTTTCTCTCATATACTTATGCAAAGATGGTAATGCCTTGTTGGTAGAAGATATTAAGTTATCGTAAACAACCCTATCAACGTCCTCGCCAAAAAGTGCTTTTTCAAGGGCTGAATTATATTTTCTTGCCTTTGCATAAAACACGTCCTTTTTAACACTGCCATAATAGGTTGAAGAAATGGTGTTTAGAAGTGCAATATACGCCCCGTAATATTTATCGAACGCTTTTTTCCTTAACGCCCTGTCTTCACCGTGCATTATAACCCCGTAAGTGCCGTGACTTAACGGATAACTTTTGTTTAAGTGTTTTATGGTTGGAAGTGGCAAATCGGCATTGTCAATTTTGGTGAATATATCTCTAAAACTTGATAACGCTTCGCCACTTTCGGCTAAAATCTTTTCTTCACTTTCGCTTAAAATATGTGCCTTTTCTTTTAGCACGTTTTTTAAGAAATAATCATATTCGCTTAAATCTTTATCTAAAATGTAATCTTTTAGCACTTTTTCATCAAGCGAGGTTAGTTCTGGCATAATAAAGGCTGTGTTTGAGCCAAACACTGCACCCAAAGACATTATTTTAGCGTTAAACGAATCGTAAAGTGCATTTTTGGTGTCTTCATCGTGTTTCATCATTGCGTAAACGGACAGTTTTTCAAAAATTCTGCCCACCCTTTCTTGCTCTTTCATACACGCTAAAAATTGCGACTTTTCGCCAAGTTTGCCACGGAACACGCTAAAATCTAATTGAGTTTTTAACAAATCAAACTCTTTATTCCACGCTTCATCGCTACTGTATATTTCTTCGGTTGCCCACCTATATCTATTATCCAAAACTCTTTCTCCTAAATTTTAGTTTTTATTGCTATGTATTGGGGCTGGCATTCTGCCACCTCTGTTAATCATATCGGCACAACCGTATGGACTGACTGCCATTATTGGTGCAGAGCCTAAAAGTCCACCGAATTCAACAAAGTCCCCTTCCTTTTTGTTTGGAACAGGAATAACTCTAACGGCTGTCGTTTTATTATTAATCATACCGATTGCCGCTTCATCTGCTATTATTCCTGAAATGGTGGTTGCAGGCGTGTCGCCTGGGATTGCAACCATATCGATACCTACGCTACATACGCAGGTCATTGCTTCAAGTTTATTTAAGGTAATCGCACCGCTCTTTGCAGCGTTTATCATACCTATATCTTCACTCACAGGGATAAATGCCCCCGAAAGTCCGCCGACGTTTGAACTTGCCATAACGCCACCCTTTTTAACAGCATCGTTAAGCATAGCAAGTGCTGCCGTTGTGCCGTGTGCACCCACTTGGTCTAAACCAATCTCTTCTAAAATATGTGCAACACTGTCGCCCATAACAGGGGTTGGTGCCAATGATAAGTCAACAATGCCAAATTCAGCATTAAGACGCTTTGACGCCTCTTTTGCAATAAGTTGACCTGCCCTTGTAATCTTAAACGCCGTCTTTTTAATAGTTTCGGCAATCTCGTCAATAGACGCACCTTTCATGCTCTTTAATGCGTGGCTTACAACACCTGGTCCAGAAACGCCAACGTTGATAACCGTTTCGCCTTCTCCAACGCCGTGGAATGCCCCTGCCATAAATGGGTTGTCTTCAACTGCATTACAGAACACAACTAATTTTGCACAGCCAAACCCGTCCCTGTCCTTTGTCCTTTCAGCCGTTTGCTTAACGATTTTACCCATTAAGTTGACAGCATCCATATTAATACCTGCTTTTGATGAACCAACGTTTACTGACGAGCACATCCTTTCGGTGATAGCAAGTGCTTCTGGGATACTTTCAATAAACGATTTTTCAAAACTGGTCATACCCTTATGCACAAGTGCCGAATAACCGCCCAAAAAGTCTATACCAACAGTTTTTGCAGCATCGTCAAGTGCTTTTGCCAAAATTATTTCCTTTCCGCAAAAAGAAGAAGTCAAAAGGCTGGCTGGGGTTATTGAAACACGCTTGTTTATAATAGGTATGCCGTATTCAGCACCTAAATCGCTTGCAACTTTGACGATATTTTCGGCTTTTTTGCAAATTCTGTCGTAGCAAAGTTGTGCCGTTTTTTTAGCGTCATCTCTAATGCAAGGCAAAAGCGATATGCCCATAGTTATTGTTCTAACGTCGAAATGCTCTTTTTCGACCATATCGATGGTTTCTAAAATTTCTTTTCTATTAAGCATAATTAGTTCACCTTAAATTTTGTGCATTGCGTTAAAAATATCTTCGTGTTGAACGTGGATTGAAACGCCGATTTCTTTGCCTAACTCAACCAATTGGTTTTGAAGTTCGTTAAGTGAAACTGTTGCCTTTGACAAGTCGCAAAGCATAAGCATCGTAAAGTTATCTTGCATAAGCGTTTGGCTTATGTCTTCAATATTAACTTGATTTTGTGCAAGGGCTGAACTAACCTTTGCAATAATACCTGGTTTATCTTTTCCTATAACTGTGACTATCGATTTCATTTTAATCTCCTTTTTTTCACGATAATATTTCATAACTGTAAAGCACGTTGCCTTGCGTCACGTATTTTACGTTTTGGTTTTCTGTAAATTCTGGGAACTCTTTTTCAAAAGGCACTAAAACCTTTCTTTCATAAAAATCACCCTTATACTTGTTCCATTCCAAAAACACAAGTGCCTTAAAATCTGCACCGTCTTTTTGTTGCACGCTTTCATCATACTCAAAAAAACTGCCCGTAAACGTTTCTTTTAAACCGGTTATCATATTTAGGTTCATAAGGTAATATTTTTTTACTCTCTTATACTTTATGCCTAAAAATATAAACGAAAATATCACGAAAACAACGGTGATTGCGTGGTGAATTATTTTTACCTTTGTTATTTCTTCTGACCTATAAGGTAGCGTTCTAAACCACAAAAACATACCCATGCTTATAACTGCATAAATAACTAAAAATATCAAATACGTTAAAAACACTCTGTTCTTTTGCTTTTTTGCGACTAAAAATTCTTGTTCATTAAAATATTGTATCATTTTTTTCACCTTTATTTATAGTCCGTTCTAACCTTTTTTAAGCCTTCCTCGGTCTTTCTATATAACTCGTATCTATCCGAATATTCTGCCATTATAAAATTGTTGTTTTGCCTTACCGTGTAATAGGTTGGGCTTTCAACCTTAACACTCTCTTTAACTTCGGTTTGAAGTTGGGTATCTTCTTTATCGTCAACCTTTTCTTCGTTTATAATTTGTGCACCCTTGCTTTTCTTAACACGCTTGTCTATGCCTAAAAGCCTTTTTATCGTTCCTGCAATAGCGTAAATTATTGACAAAACCAAAAGCAAGTAAAAAACTATTAAAACAACGTTGTTTTCTTCAAACGCACCCGTTAGATATAGCACAACGCCTATTAGCGAAAGCAAAAGGGTGAACTGCAAGTTAAAAAATGCAAAGATTTTATAAATGACGGTAAAAAACACGCCTATTATTTTTTTTATAATCCCGAAAATCAACGGGCTTTTATATAGTATCATTTGTCACCTCAAAACAAATTGCTGAAAAACTTGCCCGTGTTGTATAAAAAGCCACTTAACCAACGCATTGAAAGTGCCCACTCTGGAATAACGCCTTGCACTTGCTTTTTTTCACAAACGCCGTAAAGAAGATACCTACTGTCCGAACTATGCTCTCTATTATCCCCCAAGTAAAACACTTGGCCATACTCTAATTCCCAGCGTGTTCTATACTCTGGGGCGAGTGGGTTTGTCACAGTGCCTTTATCTAAATAACTTTCTTTTAACTCTTTTAAGGTCTCATTACTATCGCCAACGTAAACTTTACCGTTCTTAATTTCAACGATAACCGTTGTGTCTTTTTTGCCGACTGCAATAACCCTTTTAATCAACAAGTCGAACCCACCTTTTCCGTTTGACTTTTCGCCATCGATAACCACAATGTCGCCAACTTCAATATCGTTGCCTTTTATGCCAAATAGCACGTCCCCCGAAGATAAGGTTGGTGCCATGGATTGCCCTTCAACGTAAACGTTTAAAAATACAAACTTGTTGAGAAATATTAACGCCGTCATCAACACTAAAACGACGCACAAAACCAAGGTAAAAATTTTATCCGCCTTTTTACCTTTCTTTTCCGTTTGGATTGTCGCTTGTTTTACGTTTTCGTTAACGTTGTTCACTTCCATTTTCTACACTCTGATAATTTTTAGTAATTTTTTTGACTTCATCAACAGATAAAAATATCGCTCTATTGCACTTGCAACAAACCAGTTTAATATCGGCACCCGTTCTTGCAACCTGCCATTCGTTTCCACCACAAGCGTGGTTTTTTTTGGAAATTATTTTATCGCCTATCGTATATGCCATAACCAACATATTATCCTTTTCTTTTTATCTTAAACCCAAAGAAGATTGTTGACTAAATATTCCGAACCGTCAACGCTTATTTTTAATGCATCAACTTTGGAAAAATCTTTTAGAACAAGCCCTTCGGCTGTCTTAAACTTGTTCATTGGGAACTGAACGTTAAGCCAAACGTCCCCACCCAAAAGATTTGATTGTGCAAAATACTCTTTCTTTTCACCCAAAGCATCAACCACAAACGAAACGGTAAGCATAGCACTTTCCCTAACAAACACGTCAAGCATTATGATTGAATTGTTTACCGGTTGGTATCTATCACTGCCCACTGCAAAGGTTGTTAAATCACGGGTACAGCCAACCCCCACTATATCCATTGGGCCTTTTTTAAGTTCAACCTTGCCCTTATCCGAAACGTCAATGTTTAACGCATAGTCATCTTCTAAACTGCTCAACGGTGCAAACACACTTTCAGAGTTTAGCATTCTTGAAGAAAAGATAAGGTTGTTTTTATTTGTCTTTTTAACTTCGTCTTGATTAAAGCGTTTGCCCAAAACGTTGGTGCTTGCCTTAAACCCGTTTGAAAATTCCACGGTTGCAAAGCAGGTTAAAAGTTCTGATGCGTAATATGGTTGATATTCGCCCACGTATTTATTCTTATCCACTTTTCTTGCATCGACTTTAAGCCAACTGCGAAGTGCTGGATTAACTTTTTGCTCTGCGACGTAAACGTTTACCCTTTTAACTTGAACTTCCGAAAGTTCATCAGTGTCTATTTCGACAACCAATTTGCCGTCTTTTACTTCGCATTTTATTTGGCTTTCTTTTATAAGGTCAATTTCCTTTTCTAACAAAAACTTGTTAAAAAAGTTCATAAGGTTGTTAAAACCATCATTGTCAATTCTATCGATTGTGTTGACCGAATAGTGCATTGCCTTAAACACTGTGTCTGGCACTTTACTCAAAGTGTCATAAGCCCTATCTAAATCAAAATTAGGGTCGTTGGTTGCACAAAGCATAAGCGTTGGGCATTTAACGTGCAATGCGTAAGACTGCGAATCAACCCCCGCAACAAACTTATACATTTGGTCTGAAAACTGTGGCTCAACCATTCCGCCAAACTTGAATATTTCTTTATAACCAAGCCAGCCAGAGTTTAACGCAACAGAAACGCAATCTAAATTTTCATCAGTTCCCGCAACCTGCCAAAGTGCTGTTGCCACTTTTGAAAAACCCAAAGCACCAACCTTATTTATAAATGGCAAACCCTTAAGGTATTTTAGTGCGTATCTTAAAACTGCACACCACTCATACCAACAAGTTTGTTGTGCGTTTGTTTGTATTTCGTAAAGGTTATCTTTAACCTCTTCATAGTTAGCATAAGAAATTTGTTCTGGATAAACGGTAAAGCGTTCTTTATCTTGCTTTTTACCATAAAGGTCAACCGTCAAAACCGAATAGCCCTTTGATAAAAGAGTTTTGATAAGTTTTTTGTCTTGCTTAATTTCAAAATCTTCAAGCAAAATAATTGCAGGAGCAGTCGCCTTTTTAACGTTTCTAACTAACTCTGCATAAATCTTAACGCTTTCCTGACCGACATTTCTACCTTCGATATAAAGTTTAGAAAAGACAACATTGCCACGCTTTCTTTCTTGGACAACCGTTGCAGACACGCCGTCAGGTAATATAAAGTTTTTCCATAGTGCAGTAGGCGTTAAAATGGTTTCAATCATAAATACCTCAAAAATACTCGGTTTTGGTGGTAAAATTCTTTAAATTACCACTATTTTAAGTTGCTTTTTAATAAAGTTTAGTTTATAATAATGTTCCACTCTCTTTTAAAAAAGGGTGCAAATCCGCTATTATATATTATTTATTATATAATATTATTTTTAATATATCAAGCGTTTTTAACATTTAGCGATAAATTATTAAGCGAGGGCACAAATGACCTGTTCTTTTTCAAAAGACTTTTCAACTTCGTCTTTTACGAATATTGAAAGCGTTTTCATAACAGAATATTTGCCAATTGCCGAAGGGGATTCCGTTAAGGTTTACCTTTACGGACTTTTTTTGTGCCAACACCCTGAAAAAGACTGTTCGCTTGCTGAAATGGCAAACAACTTAAAGTTGAGCGAGCAACAAGTTATCGATTATTTTTCGTTCTGGGAAGAGTTTGGGCTTTTATCTATCGTGGAAAAACAGCCTTTTGCCGTTCAATACCACCCTATTCGCTCGTTCTCTGGCTCAAAGCCAAGAAAATATAAGGCGGAAAAATATACTGACTTTACCAAAAGTCTTCAAGCACTTTTACCTAATCGTATGATTTCCACCAACGAATATTCGGAATATTTTATGCTTATGGAAACTTATTTTATTAAGCCAGAAGCAATGCTTATGATTGTTAAATACTGCACGGATAGAAAGGGCAAGGACATTTCTTATAGATACATAAGTAAAGTTGTTAAAGACTTTGGCAATAGAGAAATTAACACCATTGAAAAGGTGGAAAAAGAACTTTCTTCTTATATTGCACAAACGGGGGTTATCGAACAAATTTTGCGTGCTTTATCTATACGCCGTGCCCCTGATATTGAAGACGCCAACTTGCTTAAAAAGTGGACGGGGGAACTTTCTTTTGATAGCGAAAATATTATTTTTGCAGCGTCAAAACTCAAAAAGTCTAGTATGGAAAAGTTAGATGCGTTCTTGCTTGAACTCTATGCTATGAAAAGTTTTTCTAAACAGGAAATCGCTGAATTTTTGGATAAGAAAAAGGCTGTTTACGACCTTGCTATTAAAATCAATAAAGCCCTTTCAATTTACGTTGAAGTGCTTGACACGGTTGTTGACACTTACACTAAAAAGTGGTTGTCTTTCGGCTTTGAAGAATCTGCACTTTTGTTTATTGCATCGCACTGCTTTAAGAACGGTAAAAACACTTTGCAAGATATGGATGAACTTATTGAAACGCTCCGTAATCGTGGCGTTATCACCTTATCAAGTGTGGGAGATTATTTTGAACAAATTAAAAAGACGGACGAGTTTATCTCTAAACTTCTTTTAACCGTTGGCTTAAACAGAAGACCTAATCCTTGGGACAGAGAAAACCTTAATATTTGGAAGAGTTGGAACTTCTCTTTAGATATGATTTTAGAGGCAGGTAAACTTGCATCGGGCAAGAGTTCGCCTATTGCTTATATGAACGGAATTTTAAGTAATTGGAAGAACAACAACGTGTTTAGTCTTGAAAATATTTCTTCTTCCGACACTTCTTCTTCTAACACTCAAGAGGCTTATAACAGAGAGTATGAAAGGAGGCGTTCAATCGCACTTTCCCGTGCACAAAAGAACAACGAAATCGCTATGGCTATTCAAGGGTTTTCGGATATTTACGGCAGGCTTAATTCTATAGAAAAAGACCTTGCTTTTGCTGAAATTGCAAACGACAATACCACCCTTGAAATGCTTGAAAAAGAAAAGAAAACTTTAACCGAAAAGGCTGAAAATTTGCTTAAAACAAAGCGTCTTTCTTTTGCCGATCTTTCACCTATTTATGCTTGTAAAAAATGTGGCGACACAGGGTACGTTGGAACTCAAAGGTGCGATTGTTTTAATAAAAAAGTTTAATAAAATTGATAAAAAATTAACCCAAAGGCAGTTGCCTTTGGGTTTTTTCTTTGGTTTTTCTTTTGTAAAAATTTTTTTGGTTTATTATTTTCTGTCTTCAAGTTTAACGTAAGCATTTCTTCCGTTAGTTGAAACGTATGCAGGACGAATAATTTTACCGTTATTGTAAAGTTCTTCAAGCCTGTGTGCACACCAGCCAGACATTCTTGCAACGGCAAACATTGGCGTAAAGAGTTCAACAGGAAGCCCCAACATATTATAAACGAAACCACTGTAAAAGTCCACGTTCGCTGAAACGCCACCCTTAACAATTTTTCTCTTTGCACAGATAAGTTCTTGTGAAACCTTTTCAACCATATCGTAAAGTGCAAACTCTTTCATTCTGCCCTTTTCGCTTGCAAGTTCTGAAACGAATTCCTTAAATACTTGTGCTCTTGGGTCGGAAATAGAATAAATTGCGTGGCCCATACCATAAACCAAGCCTGTCTTATCATACGCTTCACCAGCCAAAATCTTGGCTACGTATGCACGGACTTCTTCTTCATCGCTCCAATCAGAAACGTGCTTTTTAATATCTGCAAACATTTCCATAACCTTAATGTTTGCACCACCGTGTCTTGGACCTTTGAGTGAGCAAAGTGCCGCAGTAATGGTTGAATACGTGTCAGTGCCAGCAGATGTGACAACGTGAGTTGTAAAGGTTGAGTTATTACCACCACCGTGTTCAGCGTGCAACATAAACGCAATGTCTAAAACTTTTGCTTCAAGTTCGGTAAACTTGTTATCCAAACGAAGCATATGTAAAACGTTTTCAGCCGTTGAATAATCTGGGCGTGGTTCGTGAATAATAAGCGATTTGCCTTCGTTATAGTGCATATGTGCGTTGTAAGCATAAACAGCAAGCATAGGCGTTAATGAAATAAGTGCCAAACTTTGATTTAACACGTTGTCAAGCGAGTTGTCCAATGCGTGTTTATCATAACTGTATAGTGCCAAAATACATCTTGCAATAGAATTCATAATGTCTTTGTTTGGTGCCTTCATAATAACGTCCCTAACAAAGTTTTTAGGCAACTTTCTGTATGCTGATAAAAGTTTGTTAAATTCTAAAAGTTCGGCTTTATTAGGCAATTTATTGAATAGTAAAAGATAAGTTGCTTCTTCAAAGCCTGAACATAACTCGTCGTTATAATTGTCTATCATTTCCCTAACGTTAATTCCACGATAATAAAGTTCGCCAGGGATAGCGATTGTGACGCCGTTTTCAACCTTTTTTGCAATAACGTCTGAAATATCAGTTAGACCTGTTATAACGCCTGCACCGCTTTCATCACGAAGACCCTTTTTAACTTGGTTATCCTTATATTGTTGTTCGGTAAACCTTGGGTTTTCTTGATATATCTTGGAAAGTTTTGCAATTTCGGTTAGTTGATAATGTGTTTGTGTCATAATTTTTCTCCTAAAATTAAGGTTATTTTAGCATTATTAAGTGGTTTTGTCAATTAAAAAAGGCTCAAAGATTATCTCTTCAAGCCTTTACACTAACTTTTTTTTAATTAGTCTTCCATTCTAATAGTTGAATTTACTTGGATAACTTCTTCAAGTGAAGAAAGTTTATCAAGCGTCTTCTTAACAGCACTTTCTGCACAAACGTGCGTGTTTACCACGATTTGGGCGTTTTCCTTTGAGCAAGCAACTTGCTTAACTTCTGCAATGCTGATGTTGTTTTTAGCAAAAGTGTTTGCAATTTTTGCTAACACGCCAGCAGTGTCCTTAACGGTCAAACGGATATAGTATTTAGATGTGAAATCACTAACAAATTTAACGGCTTGATTGCCCTTTTCATTATTTTCAAAACTTGCATAGAAATATTCGTTATGTTTTGCGGCAAAGATAACGTCTGAAACGATTGCACTGCCTGTTGGAAGTGCACCAGCACCCCTACCATACAACATAATTTCGCCAACAGCGTCACCAACCAAGTGCACTGCGTTGAAAGAATCGTTTACGCTTGCAAGTGGATTGTCGTTCTTAACAAGAGTTGGGTGAACCCTAACTTCAACGCCCTTTTCAGTATCTTTACCAATACCTAAAAGTTTAATGGTATATCCCATTTCTTTGGCTTGGGCAATATCTTCTTTACTGATTGCAGTGATACCTTCTCTATAAACGTTTTCAATACAAATCTTTTTGTTGAACGCCAAACTTGAAAGGATAGAAAGTTTATAAGTTGCGTCAAAACCTTCAACGTCGGCAGTAGGGTTAAACTCTGCATATCCCAAACGTTGGGCTTCTTTTAACGCTTCTTCATAAGAAGAACCTTCGTTTGCCATTTTTGTTAGAATATAGTTGGTCGTTCCGTTGATAATGCCTTTAATAGATAAAATTTTGTTTGCTTGCATTCCGTCGATTAAAGTACGGATAATTGGAACACCGCCAACGCAACTTGCTTCAAAGAATAAACCTGCGTTCTTCTTTTTTGCTTCTTCTTCAAGTTCTGGCCAGTGTTTAGCAAACAATTCCTTGTTAGATGTGACAACCGTTTTACCACTCATAAGTGCCTTTTTAACAAATGTTTTTGCAACGCCTGTGCCACCGATAACTTCAACAACGATATCTACTTCTGGGTTAGAGCAAACTTCTTCAATGCTTGATGCAATTTTGCTTTCTTCAACGCCCAAAGCAAGTGCCCTTTCCTTATTTAATTCTAAAACGGCTTCAACCGTAAGGTCAACGCCTTGTGTCTTTTTAAAATATTCTCTGTTCTTGGTTAAAATTTCGTAAGTGCCACCACCTACAACGCCTAAACCTAAAATTGCAACGCCTGCTTTCTTTAACATAACAATCTCCTTTTATTTGTTAAGTTCATATATAACTCTCAATCCGTCCAAAGTCAAAGTCCTATCAACAATGTTGATAAGGTTTGTTTCTTTTGCGATAATTTCGCCAAGACCACCAGTTGCAACCACCTTGATTTCAGATAAATTGAGTTCTTTTTTGATTTTTTTGATAATGTTTTCAACTAGTCCCGCAAAGCCGAAGATAATGCCCGCTTGCATACAGTGTTTGGTGTTTTTGCCGATAACCGTTTTTGGTGCATCAAGTTCAACCATCGGTAATTGTGCCGTCTTTGACGCCAAGCCTTCTAACGAAGTTTTAATACCCGGTGCAATTACAACGCCCAAAAGTTCACACTTTTCTGTAATAACGTCAAACGTGGTTGCCGTGCCAAAATCAATAACCACCACTGGCCCGCCATACTTGTTAAAAGCCGAAACGCTGTTTACAATAATGTCTGCACCAACTTCCCTTGGGTTTTCCGCTTTAATGTTAAGTCCCGTTTTGATTCCAGGCCCAACCATTATTGGCGAAATGCCAAAAAAGTATTCACACATATGGCAAACGGTGTAATTTAGTGCAGGGATAACTGATGAAAAGATAATTCCGTCAATATCGCTCTTTTTGATGTTTTTATCTGATAAAAGCCCAACTAAAACCGAGCCATATTCGTCTGCCGTTCTTGAAATTCTTGACGACACACGGAAAGATGCAACAAGTTTTTCCCCGTCGAACACACCGTATTTTATATTTGTATTTCCTAAATCTATCGCAAGTAGCATTTTCTTTTCTCCTACCCTTTAGATTTTAACGGCTTTAATTACCCTATGAATCATAGGTATAAAGATAAGGTTTACCACCATTTCTAAAACAAAGTTTAGCCAAATTATAGCAAAAACGGTTGTAAACACAACGCCAGCAGAACTTTCTGCCATTCCTAAAAAGGTTGCCGTTGTATCTTTCATTAAAACTATGCCAAGCAAATAGATGCCCGTGTTTACGATAGGCAATATCACGGCACTTACACAAACGGCACTGAAAGTGTTTTTCTTTGATATAACCTTAAATATTAAGCCTGAAACCAAGCCTGCAACAGTTGTTTTTCCTATGCAAATTAAGGTTAAAATTATTGGGTGGGCTTGGAATAGCGTTGCGGTAAAAACTTCACCACCTAAAACAGCCATAACGATAAAAACCACTAACCCACAAGCAAAACCGACAATCGCACCACCTATGCACCCAAGCATAATGCCTGCAATCGCTATTGGAATTAAACTAAAATTAAGGGTAATTCCAAACATAGGTATTGCACTTGCAAAAAGTTGCAAAACGATAACTAATGCAATCAAAATACCCAAGATGGCAACGTTTTTTGCCGAGAAAAATTTTGTATTCATTTTTTGCCTCCAATCGAATTTCAAAACTTTGAATATCCGTCGTAAAAAAATATCTTGTCCTTTAATTTAGTCAATCTCTTTAATAGATAATTGCTAATTGAACACAGTTATTTTAGCACAAAAAACGATTGATAGCAATTAAATAACGCCCGTTTTTCACATTTTTAAGGATATTTGCGTATATTGATATTAGAAAACTCCACAAAACCAAAAATTATACATAGGTGGAGTGATATATACTATTGGAGGTATTCTTATGCACAATTTTGATTTATTTGGCGGAAACAACTGCTGTCTTTGGATTTTGATAATTTTACTTATCATCTGTCTTTGCAAAAGTGGTTGCTTAAACGGCTTCTTTAACAGTTGCTATTGCTTGCCTATCGCATTACTTTTAATTTGCTGTTGCTGTAAAAATGGTGGCTTTTTAGGAAACTACGGTGGCTGTGGCTGTAAATAACAAATAAATAGTAATGAATTAAAAGAACGGAGTGCAAAATGTCGCTCCGTTTTTTATTTTTGTAGTCCGATTGTTTTAATTATACAATATGTTGTATAAAGAAAATAAAAATTTTAGAAAAATTTGTCGAAAATTATTGCACTCTCAACAATTATGTGTTATTATGTAAACATAATAATTTTTATTAAAGGAGGAACTCTAATGAGTGACAAATCACAAACTAAGTTCGGCAAAGCACTCGGACTTAAATCTGACACAAGCATTAAGACAGAAGTTATCGCTGGTTTAACAACTTTCTTTGCTATGTGTTACATCATTTTTGTAAACCCAAACACAATGGTTGGCGCAGGTCCATTATGGAACACAGTTTACATCGGTACAATTATCGCTGCTGTAATCGGTACTTTACTTTATGCTTTCCTTGCTAAAAAACCTTTTGCACAAGCATCTGGCATGGGCTTAAATGCATTCTTCTTTGTTTCATTTATGCTTGCTGCTGGCGACCCAACTGCTAACTATGGTGCAGGTTTGGTAATCATCCTTATCTCTGGGCTTGTATTTATGGTTTTATCTATTACAGGTCTTCGTTCTTACATTGCTAAGTCATTACCAGATTGCTTAAAGAAAGCTATCCCTGCTGGTATCGGTTTGTTTATCGCTTTCATCGGTATGCAAGGCGCTGGCATCGTTGTTGCTGACTTATTTACCCTTGTTGAATTGCCTGACTTAAGAACTTGGGCTGCAGCTGCTCCTGTTCTTTGCGCTATTCTTGGTCTTATCGCTATCGTTGTTTTCAACAAAATCGGCGCTGGCTGGATGAAGAAAATGTCTATCGTTTTAGGTATTTTAGTTTCAACAGTTCTTTACTATTTGTTCACTTGGACTGCTCCATCATTTGACTTTGCTCAAATCGGTCAATCTTTCAAAGATTTCGGCAATTATGGTTTCTCTGTATTTAAGCCAGAAAGTTGGTCTATCGCATTTGACGGCGTGACATTCGGTTCAATCTTCGCTGTTATAATGCTTATCGTTACTTTCTGCTTGGTTGATATGTTCGATACAATCGGCACACTTTATGGTACTTGCGCACAAGCTAATATGCTTGATGAAAACGGCGACCCACTTGACATTGAAAAATGCATGATGTGCGACTCTATCGCAACAACTGCTGGTGCTATGGTTGGTGTTTCAACAGTTACAACTTTCGTTGAATCTGCATCAGGCGTTGCTGAAGGTGGTAAAACAGGTTTAACATCTCTTGTTATCGCAGCTCTCTTTGCAGTATGCTTATTCTTAACACCACTTGCAAGCATTATCCCAGGCGTTGCTACTGCACCTGCTCTTATGTACGTTGGTGTATTGATGCTTAAGAACTTCAAAGCAGTTGATATGGATGACTTATCAAGTGCAATTCCTGCTTTCTTAACATTAACACTTATGCCACTTACATACTCTATTTCAAACGGTATTGCTATCGGTGCTATCTCTTACGTTCTTATCAGATTATTCACAGGTAAGTTCTCTAAAAAAGACATCGTTGTTACAGTTATCGCAATTCTCTTTGTATTTAGATTTGTATTTGTTGCAGCAATGTAATTAAAAACTAAACTTAAAAAGCCTTGCAATTTTGCAAGGCTTTTTTGTTTTGTTCGATTTTTAATATCCTTTCTTTCTTGCTAGTTCAGTGTTGTCTTTTGACCTGTCCCTTAAAGTCTTTTCAACACTTTCTCTATCCTCGTACCTATAATCTTTTCCGTACTTTTTAATATACTTTTCAATTACGTTATGCGATGCAACTTGACTTACACTTGAATTGACTTGTCTTTGATACTTAAAGAAATTGTGATTATCTGGCAAATCTTCAATACTCACCATATCTTCATAATACCCAGTTAGTCTAACACTTTTAATTATATCTCTAATATACTCTTTATTTTGTTTTAACCTTATAAGTTCAGGGAAATCAGCACCGCCAACAAACAATTGTTCCCAATCTCTCCCCTCATATTTTTTAAGCATATCAGATGCGATTTTAAGATGTTGTAATTCTTGCTCAAAATGTTCAAGCCAAATCTTTTTAATTTGTGGGTGGGTTTCTGTTTGATAGCAAGAATAATACAAATAACACTCTGTATATTCGTGCATAACCCAACTTTCAAACATTGTCATAGACGGGTCTAAAAGCGAGCCATAACCAGTCACGTGTTGCTCTTCAATCATAGCAATTTCGGTGTAAAGTTTTCTGCCTAAATCACTGTGATAGAACGAGCCAACGTTCATATAATAGTTCATTGTTTGCTGTTCGGCTGCCGTGATAATGTTGGTGTGAAGCCTTGTGATAAGTGCATCTTGCCAACAGTTTATATATCTTCTTATATCGTCGTTTGGGTGGCGATGCTCTGCTATGGTTGGGCGAGCAGGCGTTATTTCAGTGTATCCACCAACAAGCCTTTCAGCGTGCACGCCTTCTTCCATATCTAAAAGGTTGGCATACCTATAAAGGTGGTCAAAGTCTTCTAAAAGGGCAAAGTCAAGTTGTGCTTTTACAAAAGGGTTTGGCTCTTTTTTTGCCATATCTGCCGTTAAATCAACGGCAAGTTGCTCATAAGCAATGGTCGTTTCCAAAATGCTTTCATCAATAGGCTTTAATGCTGAAATTCGCTTTTGTTGGAATTGTTCTTGCCGTCTAACCAACGCAAGCACACGCCTTACTTCGTTATTCAAGCAATGCCTATTAAAGTGGTGCAAAAACCAGTTGGACTCAAATTCCGTTCCGTTCATTAAAATTACCCTTGTTTTTGTATAAGGGTCGGTGGAATTTTTGTCATAAGGCTTAACTGCAAGGCTTGACCAACTTTGAAAATTAATTTTACTGTCTTTTGGTAATTCTTTAAATGGGTTCATACTTTTTCTCCTTTTTTAGTTGGTTATTGCCTTAAACAATTTTTTTATACAAAAAAAAGACTTGTTTTTTAACAAGCCTTTATTTTTAGTTTTATATTTTGTTTAATTTTATATTTTAATAGTTATATTTTTTCTTTTTGATTATCAAGAAAAACGCACCTAACACAAGCGACATAAACTCTGCAACGACAACTGAAATCCACACCCCGTCTATCCCCAACATATTAGGCAAGGTTAAAATTGCTATAACCTGAAAGACAAAAGTTCTTAAAAAAGCAATGAGTGCCGAAGTTAACCCGTCGTTTAACGCAGTGAAAAAACCCGAAACAAATATTCCAAAGCCTGCAAAAATAAAACTTATTGCAAAAATTCTAAAACCGTTTATGGTTAAAAGCAAAAGGACCTTATCATACCCAACGAAAAGTTTTGAAACGGCAACGGCAAAAACTTGTGCCAATAAAAGCATTGCCACGCCAAAAACCCCGATTATCCATAAACTTTTTTTACGCAAGTTTTTGAGTTCGCTATAATTTTTAGCACCAAAATTATACCCAACGATTGGGGCAACGCCCATAGTAAAGCCAAAAAACACTGCCGAAAAAATTGTGCTTATATACATCATAACGCCGTAAGATGCAAGCCCGTTTTCCCCTGCAAAGTTTATTAGTTGGAAATTATAAAGTATCCCCACCACGCTTAAAGCAAGGTTTGTCATAAATTCCGAAGACCCGTTTGTGCAAGCCTTTAAAATTGCCTTGCCATTATATTCGGTTTTGCCAAGGCGAAGAATGCTTTTATTCTTTTTAAAAAAGTATATAAGCGGAACAACCCCGCCAACCGTTTGAGACAGTGTGGTTGCAATGGCTGCACCCATAAGTTTATATTGTGCTGGCAATAATAACACCAAAACCATATCAAAAACGATATTAGTTAGCCCTGCTGATAAGGTTATAATTAAGCCTAGCATTGGCTTTTCAGCGGCAGAGAAAAAACTTTGAAACATAACTTGCAAAATGAAAAACGGCATAGTGGCAACAACGATTTGGCCGTAAATCACACAGTCGTTAAGAAGTTCGCCTTTCGCACCGAGCATAGCAGAAATTTGCCTTATAAAAACAAATACCAAAGCCGAAAGCACAACGCCAACAACAAATGCGAAATAAACTATTAAAGAAAAATATTTGTTTGCCTTTTCCTTATCGCCCTCGCCATAAACCTTGGAAACGAGTGCCGTTCCACCCGTGCCGAACATATAACCTATCGTGCCTAAAATCATTAAAACAGGCATTATCAAGTTGACGGCTGCAAACGCCGTTTTACCCGCAAAATTGGACACGAAAAGCCCGTCAACAATCATATATATTGACGTAAAAATCATCATTGCGATTGATGGCAACGTGAACTTAAGAAGTTTTTTATTGGTAAAATGTTCGGATAGTTGGATATTCATAAAGTTTTTTACCTTTTATGCTTTTTAATAGGGGCAAAAAAACTTTTGCCCCTATTTTTTGTTCTTTAATAACGTTTATAAAATAAATCCACCGTCACAAGAAATAATTTGACCCGTTATAAAGTCAGCGTTATCCGATGACAAGAAGTAAACCAACTTTGCAACGTCTGTTGGCTTGCCTATCTTGTTTAACGGCGTTTGATTTTTAAGTTCAATGATATCGGCACTTGACAAGTGTGCGTTCATTTTGGTGTCGATAACGCCTGGGCAAACGCAGTTTACGTTTATACCACTTAACCCAACTTCTTTTGCAAGGGCTTTAGTATAACCTATTAACCCCGCCTTGCTTGCAGAGTAAGCAACTTCCATACTGCTTCCCGAAATGCCCCACATTGACGAAATATTGACAATTTTGCCTTGCTTTTTATCAATCATACCTTTAAGCACTCTGTTTGTGATTTGATAAACGCTTTTTAGATTGACTGCAAAAACCTTATCCCACTCGTTTTCAGTCGTTTCGGTTATAAGTTTTGTTAAACTTACGCCAGCATTGTTGACTAAAACGGAAAGGCTTTTGAAACTGTTAAGTATGCCGTCCATCATTTTAGTTATTTCAGTAGTGCTGGTTAAATCGCACTTAACCGCAAAAAAGTTTTGACTTTTGTTTTGATTTTTTAACTCGTTTGCAAACTCGTCAACGCCCTCTTTATTCGAGTTGTATTGACCAATAACGAAATAGCCTTTATCGATAAATTCTTGTGCAATCGCCTTGCCTATTCCGCCAGAAACGCCCGTGATTAATGCTGTTTTCAACTTTTTTCACCTTAAAAAATAATTTAACAATACCCACAAAAACAAGTTTTTGTGGGTATCAGTTCAGTTTTGGCTTAATAAATATTAACCTTTAACTCTTTCCATATATTCGCCTGTTCTGGTGTCAACTCTAATGAGTTCGCCTTCTTCAACGAACATTGGAACTTGAAGTTTTGTGCCTGTTTCTAAAACTGCTTCTTTGGTTGCGTTTGTTGCAGTGTTGCCCTTAACTGATGGGTCTGCTTGAACAACTCTTAAAACAACAAAGTTTTCGCATTCAACAGAGAACGCAACGCCTTTATAAGACCTTACGATAACAGGGTCGTTTTCTTTGATGTATTTTAATGCGTCTTCAACTTGGTCATAGTTAAGTGGGGTCAAGTTGAATTCTTGGTCCATAAAGTAGTAAAGTTCACCATCGGTATATGAATATGTCATATTTTTGGTTTCAATTTGTGCTTCTTG
>CAJGDO010000005.1 GCA_904502225.1 uncultured Clostridia bacterium | reverse complement strand
CCCTAATTTTTTATTTGAAACAAATCCATTTCAGGCTTATTGTGATTATAATAACACCCACCACCACGAATTTTATACACAGGTAAACCAAATTCCATCATATATTCTAAATTTCTACTCACAGTTTTTCTATCACATGGCACACCCAAGGCATTTATTACATTTGTTATTTGCTTTATTGTAATAGGTTTTTCTTTTGATGAACCATTATATATAATTTTTAGAACATATAAAATTATAGTTTTCTTAGCAATGTTTTTATTTAACTCTTTTTCTTGCATTTTTTCCCTCCTATTTTTATTATATCACACAAATATGGACAAAACTAGGACATATGTAAAATTTTTTATATAATTAAAAATTAAATTTGTGTATTGAGCATATGCTTGACTTAACAAAAAGAAAAAGCCCTTAAACAAGGACTTAAAAACAAAAGAGCCTAACCCAAACTATGAGGTTCGGATTAGGTCTCTAATGGCGGAGAAAGAGGGATTTGCTTCTCTCGAGCCTCCCGCAAAATAGTCCACTGGACTATTTTTTCGCCAAAGGCGAACACGCAACCTTTGGTTGCTGGCTCCTAATTCAAATCCCCTTTCTTTTTACGCAACAAAAAAGACCATCAAAAGATGGTCTCATTTTGTTGGCGGAGAAAGAGGGATTTGAACCCTCGCTGCGCTTAACACACACTACTCCCTTAGCAGGGGAGCCCCTTCGGCCTCTTGGGTATTTCTCCGAATAAAAATTTCTTATTTTGTTGTTATTGGCTACCCTGCGAAGGTTCCGAAGCAGGGGGACGGAGCGTTAAACAAAAAGTCCTGTGGACTGTTTGTAGCCAGAGTCCACGAGTGCTCGCACGAGGGCGGGGTCGCCTTCGGCCTCTTGGGTATTTCTCCATTGCCAAATTTTGTTTCTTTGTTTTGTTGCTATGTTATGTTATCACAAAAATTAAGTTTTGTCAAAGTTTTTTTTATAATTTAAAAATATTTTTGCTTAATATGCTATGGTTGGGCGGATAAACTTTCATCAGCCTCGATTTTTTTAGCCTTGCCCCAAACGATAAGCCCACTTGTTGGGCTATATTTATCCGAGCGAATTTTGGTTTTAACCTTTTTTCCGCCCACGAGTTTTATTAAATAGCCCTCGCTTAAATATCCGCTTTTACCCCACCTAACCTGCTTAAATTCCCCCTCGTAAAGTTCTGGATAGTTGCCCTCGTCATCAAAAATGACCTTTTCTTCAAGCGGTGGCAACGTTTTGGTGATTACGCTTTCTCTAACAATTTTTTCTTGCATTTTTTGCCCCCAAACTTCAATCGAAAGCCTTTCGCCATCGGCAAACGCCTTAATTATAATAGGGTTATGCGTATTGTTGACAAACTTTAAGTCTGCCCACGAAGAATTTACCATAGCGTCAAAAGATGGAGCGACGTAAGAAACGGGCAAACTGTGCGGGTGATATTCGATAACCTTTAAGCCAGCGAGCAAAACGGCATTATACAACGTTGTTGAAACTTGGCAAACGCCCCCGCCTATACCATCAACGAACTCGCCCCCGACAATAATTTTTGCTTCTTTGTATCCCCTTTTTTTAGTTCTTTCGCCCACTGTGTAATTAAAAGAAAACTCGCCGTTTACATCCACAAAAGTGTTGTTGATAGACTTTGATGCCAAAGCGATATTATGCTTTCGTTCTTCGGTTGAAGTTGAATAAGACGTGAAAAAACTTGCCCTTAAAACCAAGTTTTCAGGCCTTAAATCGTAAAACGGCATAGCAAACGTCTTTGCCACCATAAAAGAAGAGCAAGACAACAAGATTGACGCAACAAGCACGCCAATTAATAAAGAGCGTTTTAAGGTTGTCAAAGTTTTTTTGGCAAATTTCATATAAAATAGTATGGCGAAAGTTAGAGCAAATAATACTTAAAAATTTTGCTTGCAATTCCAAAATTTTATGTTAAAATATAAGTATAGAATTTTTAGAGGACAAAAATGTATAAATACGACAGTTTGCCAAAAGAAATAGTTTCTCAAATTGAATATGACAGAAAAAGTGGCAAAGAAAACCCGTTTGCTTTTAAGGACGAAAAGGCGACAAGGCGAAAGGCTGGCACAAACGACACGCCCACCCTTTTTCGCTCTAATTTTATAAGGGACGTGGACAAGATTTTGAACTGCCCTTTTTATAACCGTTATTCTGACAAAACACAAGTGTTTTCATTTTATAAAAACGATGACATAACAAGGCGAAGTTTGCACGTTCAGTTGGTTTCACGCATTGCACGAACTATCGGCAAAGCCTTAAACTTAAACCTTGAACTTATCGAGGCGATTGCACTTGGGCACGACCTTGGCCACACGCCTTTTGGGCATGCTGGCGAAAAAATGCTTGATAACATTTACTTTTCGCACACAAATAGGCACTTTGCCCACAATATTCAATCAATAAGAGTGCTAGATAAGATTTTCCCTTATAACTTGTGCTTGCAGACTTTGGACGGGATTGCTGGGCATAACGGCGAGATAGAAAAGGAAGTTTACACACCGTCAAACGTGTGCGATTTTACCGAGTTTGACAGGCTTATCGAAGATTGCTATATTGACCAAAACAAGATTTTGTCGCTTAACCCGTCCACGTTAGAGGGTTGTGTGGTTAGAATTTCGGACATTATCGCTTACCTTGGCAAAGACCGTCAAGACGGAACAAGAACAAAGGTTTATAACGAAAACGACTTTGAAAAAACGGTTATAGGCAACCTTAATGCTGAAATCATCAACAATTTATCGGTTAATATCATTAAAAACAGTTATGGCAAAAACTACATTAAACTTGATGCCGACTATTTTGCCGACCTTGTTAAAGCCAAAAAGCAAAACTATAAAACGCTTTATCTTAATAAGTCGGCTGACGTTGAAGACACGGTTAATGAAATGATGAACTTAACCTTTGAAAAATTGCTTAACGATTTAACAAGCGGAAAGGAAAACTCGCCTATCTTCACCCACCACGTTGCTTACGTTAATAAAAGCCATTACAACAAGGGCAACGACTACTTAAAAGAAGAAAAGTGCCAAATTGTTGTTGACTATATTGCAAGCATGACCGACGATTATTTTATTGACTTATATAACCACCTTTTCCCAAACAGCAAGTTAAAAATTGAGTACAAAGGCTACTTTGACTAAACAATAAAACTAAAAAGAAAAACCAAACAAAAAACCGAGAGAAAATTCTCTCGGTTTGTTTTTTAATTTTTGTCGCCCTAAAAATTACTTTAAGTTTTCTGGGTTTAAGCACCACAAATCTTCTGGCACGAATAAGCCGTCCTTTCTAATGAGTTCGCCATCAAGATAGATTTCGCCACCGCCATACTCTTTGGTGTGAATTTGCACTAAATCCCAGTGAAGAGCCGAAACGTTGCCGTTATAGCAATCATCATAACAGCACCCTGGGGTAAAGTGGATAGAGCCAGAGATTTTTTCATCAAACAAGATGTCGCCCATAGGCTTTTCGATATAAGGGTTGACGCCAAAAGCGAATTCGCCAACGTATCTTGCACCCTCGTCAGTATCGAAAAGTGCGTTTACCTTTTCGTTATCGTTAGCCGTTGCTTTGGTAATCTTTCCGTCCTTAAAGGTAAGAGAAACGTTTTCAAACTTAAAGCCGTTTTCAACTGATGGTGCATTGTAAGTGATAACCCCGTTTACGCTGTCCTTAACAGGTGCGGTGTAAATTTCGCCATCAGGGATATTGTGGGTGCCAGAGCATTTTTTACTGCCTATCCCTTTTATTGAAAAGCAAATGTCTGTGTCCTTTGCTATAATTCTAACCTTGTCTGCATTGTCAAGGCGTTTTTTTAGTGCATCCATAGCCTTATCCATTTTAGAATAGTCAAGATTGCAAACGTTAAAGTAAAACTCTTCAAAAGCGTCCGTACTCATACCTGCCATTTCTGCCATGCCTTGATTTGGGTATCTTAAAACAACCCACTTTGTCTTTTTAACCCTTATTTCGTGGTGAACAGGGTGCGAATAGAACTCGCTTTCAACACGCATTTTATCAGACGGAACGTCAGCAAACTCGTTGCAGTTTTCCCCGCCACGAATTCCAATATAGGCATCCATTTCTTGCATTCTTGCCCCGTCAAACTTGGCACGAAGTTTAGCCTGCTCTTCACTTTGACCTAAAAGAAGTTCACGGGTAATTCTATTATCGTAATACTCAACGAAAGGGATACCACCCACCTTATAAACTTCTCTAATCAAAGCGTTGACGAGCATATAGTCAATGCCCTTTGCTTCAATCAAAATCTTTTCGCCTTTTTGTAAGCGACACGAATAGTTGATAAGACCTTTTGCGAGTTGGTTTACTCTGATATCTTGCATAATTTCACCTGCCAAACGGATATTTACAATACAATTATACAACTAATAAACATTTTTATAAAGTATTTTTGATTAAAATTGAAATTTATTTGCGTAATTACTAAAAAAATGCTATTATATTAAAGGTTAATGGTTAAAAAGACCATTTTTCGATTAAAATAAAAAAATTAATTATATTATTTGGAGGCTATTATTATGGCATTAGTAAACTCAAAGAAAATGTTTGAAATGGCTTACAAGAACGGATATGCTATCGGCGCTTTCAACGTTAACAACATGGAAATCGTGCAAGGTATTACCGAGGCTTGTAAAGAAGAAAACGCACCTGTAATTTTGCAAGTGTCAAAGGGTGCAAGAGCATACGCTAACCACACTTACCTTGTTAAATTAGTTGAAGCAGCAGTTAAGGAATGCCCAGAAATTCCTATCGTATTGCATTTAGACCACGGCCCAGACTTCGAAACTTGTAAGTCTTGTATCGATGGTGGCTTTACATCTGTTATGATTGACGGCTCACACCTTCCTTTTGAAGAAAACGTTGAACTCACAAAGAAAGTTGTTGAATATGCACACGCTCGTGGTGTCACAGTTGAAGGTGAATTAGGTACTCTTGCTGGTATTGAAGACGACGTTAAAGTTGAACACGGTGCTGAAAGTTATACAAAACCAGAAGAAGTTATCGAATTCGTTGAAAGAACAGGCGTTGACTCACTTGCTATCGCTATCGGCACAAGCCACGGTGCATATAAGTTTAAGCCAGAACAATGTACCAGAAACGAAGAAGGTATTTTAGTTCCACCTGCACTTCGTTTTGATATCCTTGATGAAGTTTCAAAGAAACTCCCTGGTTTCCCTATCGTATTGCACGGTTCTTCTTCTGTTCCACAAAATTACGTTAAGATGGTTAACGATAACGGTGGTAAAATGCCAGATGCTATTGGTGTTCCAGAAGAACAATTAAGAAAGGCTGCAACACTTTCAGTTTGCAAAATCAATATCGACTCTGACCTTCGTTTAGCAATGACCGGAACTATCCGTGAATTCTTCAACGCTAAACCAGACAAGTTCGACCCAAGAGAATACCTTAAACCAGCACGTGCTAACATTAAAGAAATCGTTAGACACAAACTTAAAAACGTTCTTGGTTGTGCAGGCAAAGCAGACGAATGCAAATAATAGCATAATTATAAAAAACAAAACTCTCGGTGATTTCACCGAGAGTTTTTTGTTTTTAGTCTTATTTAGTTTTTATGGTTTTGGCGTAAAACAATTAATGCAATTTTTTGCACCGCCATTATTCTTTTCGCCACATTTTGGACAAATCCACGTTGAATTATTATTTACAACAGGCTTAACTTGTTGTAATTTCTTGTTGATTTGGATTAATTCTTGAACAACCTTCTCTTTTTTGCTTAATTTTTTTGTTTGAATTGCTGGTTGATTATCAGTTTTTACTTCTACTATGCCAACTCCTTGTAATAACTTTTTTAAGTATAATATCTTTAATATCATTGGTGATAAAATAATTTTATAAGTAAAATAATTCATAACCGTTGCCACAATTCCAATAATCCACCATACAATCATCGCACCAAAGAAAGTATCCATTTCCATAACACCATATACATAGTCATATTTACTAAAATAAGAACCCCAATCCCTATGCTGAAAAACAATTGGGTCAACAATCCCCCATATTAAAAATGATGCTGCTGTTATAAGAGCAATTATCAATGGCAAATAAACATAAAATTTAAAAAACTTTTCATTTTCATTGACAACTTCTTCGTTTGTTAGTTTAAACAATTTCATATCATCTCTCCTTCGTGATAGCAGTTTGCTATATTTTGAATATATTATATAGCCTTTTGCTATAATTGTCAATAGGAATAATGTGGATATGAAAATTTTTTGTGAAAGACTTATCGAACAAAGAAAACTAAATAATATGACACAACGGCAAGTTGCTGAAAAATTAAATATCAAGCAACCATCTTATATAAGATATGAGAAAGGCGATGCTGAACCAACATTGGAAAGTCTTGTTATTCTAGCCGACCTTTTTGACGTTTCAGTTGATTATTTATTAGGTAGAGTAGAATATTAAAAACTCTCGGTGAAATCACCGAGAGTTTTTTGTTGTGCATAACAAAAACCGTTCTTTTGAACGGTTTTACTTATTTTTTCTTATGCTTTTACTACAAAACAATTTGTGCATTTCTTTTTATCTTTGCTATTTACTTCTCCACAATGTGGGCAAACCCATTCATCAACACCAACAATTCTCACCTTTTCTTTATCTTGCTCACCAAAAACAATTTTATCTAAATCTTGTTTTATTTTTCTTAAGTATAAAACGCTTAATATTTTTGGCGAAACAAGTATTTTAAGAATAAAATAATTGCTAACTGATAAAACTACACCCATTGCCCACCAAATAAGTTCTGCACCGATTCTTGATTCAGCCTTTAAGAAACCATAACGCACGATTTTTACATCTTTACCATTTATCTCTCGAATAATAATATCCTGAAAGTTTGTTGCATCAACAAAGCCCCAGATAAAAAAGAATAAGCCTATTATTATAGAAATTATTAAAGGGGTTTTAACATAAAACTTAAACCATTTTTCGTTTGTTTTAAGCATTAATTTGTCTAAATATTCTGAATATTCCATACTTTTCTCCACCTGTTTACCTATTTATTATAAAATATTGAAAAGAAAAAGTCAACAATATAAAAAAGCCCCCTTAAAGAGTAAGGGGTTGGGAAATTAAAGGAGTTTTACAGTTAGGGATTAAAAAAGGAAAACTTGAAAAAAGTTTTCCTTTTGTTCTTTGTAAAATGGATTAGAAACAAGTTGCAGTAGGCTCGCTTATCAAAACGGATGAAATAGACCGTCTGGTCATTGAAGTCGTTTTGATAAAGCAGTAAACGACCTGCAACGCCGTTTATAAGACATTTTTAGTACATACCACCCATTCCGCCTGCTGGCATTTGAGGCACGCCTTCTTCTTTAATATCAGCAACAACTGATTCGGTTGTTAAGAACACCCCTGCAACTGATGCAGCGTTTTCTAATGCTGAACGTGTCACCTTTGTTGGGTCGATAATACCGCTTTCAACCATATCGGTATATTGGTTTGTCAAAGCATCGAACCCATAGTTTGGCTTATCTGCTTTTAACACTTCGTTAAGGATAACTGAACCGTCAAGACCTGCGTTTAATGCAATTTGTCTTAAAGGTGCTTGAACTGCTTTATAAACGATTTGAGCACCCGTCTTTTCATCGCCTGAAAGAGCGTCGATATGTTTTTGCAATGCCTTCATTGTTGAAATAAGAGCAATTCCACCACCAGGAACGATACCTTCTTGAACGGCAGCCTTTGTTGCGTTAAGTGCGTCTTCAATACGAAGTTTCTTTTCTTTCATTTCAACTTCGGTTGCTGCACCAACGTTGATAACTGCAACGCCACCAGCAAGTTTTGCAAGGCGTTCTTGCAATTTTTCTCTATCATAATCAGAAGTGGTTTCAGCGATTTGTGCTTTGATTGCTTGTTTTCTTGCTTCGATTTGTGCTGGGTCGCCTGCACCGTTGATAATGGTTGTGTTATCCTTATCAACTTTAACAGCACCTGCTCTACCTAACATATCCAAACTTACGTCCTTAAATTCATAGCCGAGTTCAGAAGAGATAACAGTGCCACCCGTTAAAATAGCAATATCTTCAAGCATAGCCTTTCTTCTATCGCCAAAGCCTGGTGCTTTAACTGCAACGCAGTTGAACACGCCTTTAAGTTTGTTTACAACGAGTGCTGCAAGAGCATCGCCTTCAACTTCTTCTGCGATAATAAGAAGTCTCATACCTTGTTGAGCGATTGGCTCGATAATAGGTAAAATTTCTTGGATTGCTGAAATCTTTTTATCAGTGATTAAAATTACTGGGGACTCTAAAACCGCTTCCATCTTATCGGTGTTGGTCACCATATAAGCAGATGCATAGCCCCTATCAAATTGCATGCCTTCAACAGTTGAAAGTTCGGTCTTCATAGTTTTTGATTCTTCAATAGTGATAACGCCGTCCTTGCCAACCTTTTCCATAGCCTCGGAAATAAGTTCACCAACAGTGTTGTCGCCAGCAGAGATTGATGCAACTTGGTTAATAGCGTTCTTATCCTTAACAGGCTTTGAAATTGCTTTTAATTCTTCGGTTGCAACAGCAACAGCACCTTGGATACCTTTTTTAAGGATAACAGGGTTTGCACCAGCGGCAACGTTCTTTAAACCTTCGTTAATCATTGCTTGTGCTAAAATAACAGCGGTCGTTGTACCGTCACCAGCAACGTCGTTAGTTTTTGTTGAAACTTCTTTAACGATTGAAGCACCCATGTTTTCAAAAGCATCTTCAAGTTCAATTTCCTTTGCGATAGACACACCGTCGTTAGTGATAAGTGGTGCACCAAACTTTCTGTCCAAAACAACGTTTCTGCCCTTTGGACCTAATGTAATTTTAACAGTATCGGCAAGAATATCCACGCCTTTTTGTAAAGCCTTTCTTGCTTCTTCCCCGTGTTTTAATTGTTTAGCCATAATTTATCTCCTTATTCTACAATCGCCAAAATGTCGCTTTGACGAATAATTGTCAATTCCTTACCGTCAACCTTAAATTCACTGCCGGCATACTTTGAATATAAAATAGTGTCACCTTCTTTTACTTGCATAACAACTTCTTTTCCATCAACAAGTCCACCAGGCCCAACGGCAACGATTTTTGCCATTTGTTGTTTTTCTTGTGATGCTGTTGGCAAATAAAAGCCACTTTGTGTTTTTTCTTGCATTTCCACGCTTTCGACAACAACTTTGTCGAATAAAGGTCTTACCTTCATATTTATTCTCCTTTAATTGTTTTACTTATTTAGGTTTTAGCACTCTAACACTTTAAGTGCTAAATCTTATTATACACGATAGGTTTTTTTTGTCAATAGTTTATGGCTTTAAAAACGAAATTTATTGCAAATTATTTTGCGAGTTTTATTTTTAACGCCAAAAAAACAAACTTTACCTTAAAATTTTTATCTGCCGAATTTTTTAAGCAAAATTTCTTTTAACTCGTCGTTAGAAAGTTGCTTTTTTTCTTGGCGTTTTTTATTTGCGTCAAGTTTACCTTGCTTTCTTTCTCTATCGGTTTTTTGGTTAGCGACGGCAATTCCGTTAGGAAGTTCGCTTGTTTTCATTGTTAACGAAATCTTTTTCTTAACAGGGTCAACACCCAAGACTTTAACTTTAACAAGGTCGCCCACTTTTAACACGTCAGATGGGTGCTTAATGTATCCATCGCTTATTTGAGAGATATGCACAAGCCCGTCCTGATGCACGCCAATATCCACAAACACGCCAAAGTCGATAACGTTTCTAACCGTGCCGTTAATTTCCATACCTTCTTTTAAGTCGTTAAGGTCCATAAGGTCACTTCTTAAAATAGGCTTTGGCAAACTGTCACGGATATCTCTGCCCGGCTTTAAGAGTTCGGCGACAATGTCTATTAAGGTTGGCACGCCAACGCCACAAAACTCTGCCGTTTTTTCATAACTCTTTTGCTCGATTTTTTGCTTAATATCGCCAATTTTTCCGTTTGCAACGTCATCAAGCGTGTAGCCAACAAACTCTAAAAGTTTTTGAACGGCTGAATAACTTTCTGGGTGAACGCCCGTGTTATCCAAAACGCTTCCGCCCACAATTCTTAAAAACCCAGCACATTGAAGGAAGGCTTTTTCGCCCAACTTTTTAACTTTTAAAAGTTCTTCTCGTGTGCTAAATGGTTTTTCCGCCCTATATTTAATGATTTCTTTTGCAATGCCCTTGTTTAACCCTGCAACGTAAGATAATAAACTTTGCGATGCAGTGTTTAGGTCAACGCCAACGCTGTTAACGCAGTCTTCAACAACGCCACCCAAAACTTCTTCAAGCCTTGCTTCTGGCATATCGTGTTGATACTGACCAACGCCGATTGATTTAACGTCAATTTTAATAAGTTCTGCAAGTGGGTCTTGAAGTCTTCTTGCAATAGACACGGCACTTCTTTGTGCTGGCTCAAAGTCAGGGAATTCTTCCGCACCGAGTTTACTTGCACTGTAAACTGATGCACCCGCTTCGTTTACCACGGCATAAGATAAAGCCAAGCCACTTTCTTTAATCATATTTGCAACGAAAATTTCCGATTCTTTGCTTGCCGTTCCGTTGCCGATTGAAATTATTGAAACGTTGTGTTTCTTTATAAGTGCAAGCAAGGTTTTGCTTGCTTCTTCTATTCTGTTTTGTGGTGGGGTTGGGAAAACGACAGCCGTATCCAAAACGTTGCCTTCCGAATCGATAACGGCAATCTTGCAACCCGTTCTATACGCTGGGTCAAGCCCCAAAATAGTTTTGCCTTTTAGTGGTGGTTGAAGTAAAAGTGGGCGAAGGTTGACTTCAAACATTTTAATTGCTTGCTCACTTGCCTTTTCGGTTAACTCACTTCTAACTTCTCTTTCAAGCGACGGGAAAATCAAGCGTGAAAATGCGTCGGCACAAGCGTTTTTAACAATTTTTGCACACTCGCCATCGTTTTTAAGGTAAGAAGATAAAATAACGTCCACGAAAGCGTCCGTTTCGATGGCAACGCTAACCTTTAAGCACTCTTCCTTTTCGCCACGGTTAATAGCCAAAATTCTGTGCGAAGGGATTTTTTCTATCTTTTCGTTATACTCTGCATACATATCATATGTTTTTGCATTTTCGTTTTCTAAAAGTTTGCAAGTCAAAAGCCCTTGGTCAAAGATTTTCTTTCTTAAAACCTTACGCATTTCAGCATCATCAGAAACCTTTTCGGCAATAACGTCTGATGCACCTGCAATGGCACTTTCTATGCTGTCCACACCCTTATCCACGTTGATAAATTCTTGGGCTTTTTTGTTAATATCGATAGATGTGTCTTGCTCTAAAATAAATTCGGCAAGTGGCAAAAGCCCCTTTTCGATAGCAACCGATGCCCTTGTCTTTCTCTTTTGCTTAAAAGGTCTATAAACGTCCTCTGCCTCGGTTAAAGTTTCGCACGAAGCAAGTGCAACCATAATCTCATCGGTCATTTTGCCTTGCTCGGTTATAGAAGATGCGATTTCTTCCTTTCTCTTGTCCAAATTCCTTAAATATTTAAGTCTATCGGCAAACTCTCTTAACACTTGGTCGTCACAAGACCCCGTTTGCTCTTTTCTATACCTTGCAATAAACGGAATAGTATTTCCGTCATCAATCAAGTTGATGATGTTTTTTGCGTAGTCTTGCCTTAAAGTAAATTCTTTTGAAAGTTTAACTGAATAATCCATTTTTAGTCCTTTTATTTTTTACCTTTTCTTTTTCTAATTTCTTTAACAACCTGTTCATAGCCGTTGTTTTTTGGCTGATAATAAACCTTTCCAACCAAACTGTCTGGCAAGTATTGTTGTTCAACGTATCCACCGTAATTATGTGGATATTTATATAAACCTTTATTTTGCTTATCTTCTTTAGACGCAAACTCGTAATTTTTTAAGTGTGCCGGTATATTGTCATCTTTAACGCTTACAGCATCTTCTTTAGCCAAAGCCATTGCCTCGACAACGCTGTTTGACTTTTCAGCCTCGCAAACGTAAATAACTGCCTCTGAAAGTGGAATAAGCCCTTCTGGAAGCCCCAACTTTTCATAAGCGATTAAGGCGTTTGTTGCAACCACAAGTGCGTTAGGGTCAGCAAGCCCCACGTCCTCTGCAGAATGAACAACAAGTCTTCTTGCTAAAAGCAGTGGGTCGCACCCACCTTGGATAAGCCTTTGCATATAATATAACGCCCCGTCTGCATCACTGCCCCTTAAACTCTTGCAAAATGCGGATAGAATATCGTAATACAAATTTTCATCAAAAGAAAGTGCTTTTTGTTGGATAGATTCTTCTGCATCTTTTAAGCCGACCACAATTTTGCCGTCCTTGTTAGGATTTGTGGTAAGACAGGCAAGTTCTAATGCGTTGTATGCAACTCTTAAATCCCCCGCACTTGCCCTTGCGATATGTGTTAAAGCCTCGTCCAAAACTTCCAAGTCGTAATTACCAAGCCCACGCTCTTTATCGACAAGTGCTTTTTTAAGAGCCGTGATAATGTCTTGCTCTTTGAGTTTTTTAAGTTCAAAAACTCTGCACCTTGAAACGATTGCAGGCGTCATAGACGCATAAGGGTTTTCAGTTGTTGAGCCGATAAAGATAATATCGCCTTGCTCGATTGCTGGCAACAAACTGTCGCTTTGCGTTTTGTTAAACCTGTGGCACTCGTCTAAAAGTAGGTAAGTCTTTTTGCCATAAAGTTTGGCGTTTTGGCGGGCTTGTTCTATAACCGCCTTAACGTCACTAACGCCAGAATTGACGGCGTTAAGTTTGACAAAATAGTTGTCCGTGCTACAAGCGATAACGTTTGCAAGCGTGGTTTTGCCACAACCCGGTGGCCCCCAAAAAATGCAACTGCCAAGCCTATCGAGTTTGATTGCCCTTTTAAGCAGGCCTGTTTCAGACACGATATGTTCTTGCCCCAAAAAGTCGTTTAGGGTTTTAGCACGCATTCGTTCAGCGAGTGGTGCCATTCCTTTTTTTTCGTTTGCTAAATCAAATAAATCCATAAAAATATTTTAACATATTCCATATTTTTTTTCAAGCCATAATACAATAATAATATGATTAAAATTTTTAGGCGTTGCCTTTCGATAATATGTTTTTGCTCTTTAATTTATTTTTCGCTAATTTTAGCCATTAATAAAGATTTTTCCGCCTTTACCATAGACGGAATTAAACTTTGGCTTGCCTTTGTTGTGCCATCGCTTTTCCCTTACTTTTTTATAACTTCAATTTTAAGTTCGCTGTCCATTACAAGCAAAATTTCCAAACTGTTTTCGCCACTGACACGAAAGGTTTTTAACGTGAACGGGGCGGTTGGCTATGCTTTTTTTATGAGCCTTTTATCTGGATATCCCGTGGGTGCAAAAATTGTTTGCGACCTTAAAGAAAACGGCGTTATTAGTGAAAGCGAAAGCATAAGGGCAAGTGCGTTTTGCTCAACTTCTTCACCAATGTTTTTAATCGGAAGCGTTGGCAGTTTTATGTTTAACAATATCCGCCTTGGACTGATTTTGTTTTTCTCGCACCTTTTGTCAGCAATTTGTATTGGCATAATTTTTTCCTTTTATAAAAGAAACGATAAGCCGAAAACAGAGTTTTCTTTGCAAAGCCAAAAGGTTGATAACGTTTTATACGAAAGTGCTTATTCTTCGGTAATATCCATATTGCTTGTCGGGGCGATTATTACTGCTTTTTACATACTTTCTAACCTTTTGTTTTCACTTAATTTGCTTAACCCGATTATTTACCTTTTATCAATGCTATTTAAAGACTTTAACGTTGCAAAAGGCTTGGTTTTTGGGCTGTTTGAATGTACGCAAGGCTTAAAAGTTTTGTCAGGTTTAGGTCTTTCTTGTCTGCCACATTGTGCTTTTATATGTGGGTTTAGCGGAATTTCCATTATAATGCAATCGCTTGCTTACTTAAAAAAGGCAAAAATAAAAACTGCACCGTTTTTACTTTCAAAAGTTTTAAGTGCAGTCTTAAATTTAGTTTTCTGTTTAATTATTTGTCTTTTTGTATAGTTTTAATATAATCGCAAACGGCTTGTGGCAAATATCCACTTGCATCAGCACCCATAGTCAAAATATTTCTTATGGCAGTTGAACTGACGTAAACCAAATCGTTTGGTGTTGGGATATAAAGGGTTATCATATCGCTATACATATCCCTATTAAACCTTTCCATAGTCGTTTCATATTTATAATCGTCTTGATTTCTTATGCCACGCACGTTGATTTTTATGCCGTTTTCTCTCATAAAATCGGTTAGCATACCGCTAAACTCTTTTACTTCCACCCTTTTTTCGCCCGAAAAGGCAAGCGAAATCATTTGCTTTCTTTGTTCTAGCGAAAACATCGGCGTTTTGTCTTGATTAACACCCAAAGCGACAACAACTTTATCAAACATTTCTAAACATTTTTCAATCACGAACTCGTGACCCTTGGTTATCGGGTCAAAAGTTCCTGCAAAAACACAAACTTTCACTCTTTTATCTCCTTAAAGAAGGTCAAATGTGCCCTTCCATACTTGCGTTTATCCACAACGGCAAGCCCTTCAATTTCACCTTGCCACTCGTTTTCATCTTCAAAAATTATAAGCCCATCTGGGTTTAAAACCAACTTGCAAAACGCCAACGCATCAAACTTGTTTGGGCTTTTATAAGGTGGGTCAATAAAAATTATATCAAACTTTTTTTCGGTATTTTTCAAGAATTGGACGGCGTCTTGATTAAAAATCTCATAATCGTCATCTGCTTTAATCTTGGCAAGGTTTTTCTTTAGCAAATTGACGCTGTCTTTTGAACTATCGTTAAAAACCACTTTTGACGCATACCTTGAAAGTGCTTCTATCCCAACAGCACCCGTTCCACAATAAAGGTCTAAAAAACTGCTGTTTGAAATTCGGCTTTGAATTATGTTAAAAAGGCTTTCACGCACTTTGTCAAGGGTTGGGCGGATTCTATCCCCCTCAAACTCCAACAAGGTCCTGCCCCTATACTTTCCCGCAACTATTCGCAAAATTACTCTCCGTAAATTGTTCTGTGAACGTTTTTAACAGTTTGGTGTTGTTTTTCAATCTTTTTTGCACCCAACATAAAGAAAATGCCGTGTGTAAGCATTATTGGTGGCAACGCCAAAAGTGACCAATATGGCGATGCGTAAATAGCAGGCTCATAAATGCCACTTGGGTCTAAATTGGCAAAAGCACTTGCAAAAAAGTATAAAATATTCGATGCTTCTTCTGCACCCGTTTTGGTTGGGTCAATCGAAGTTGAAATATAGCCAACGATTAAAAGCACAATCATAGGCAAGCACGAAAAAAAGCCAATTAAAAAGCCTTTATACGCCTTATATTCTTCTTGTGCATTTATCTTTCTATCTTCGCCCGTTTTAATAATATATTCACGCTCTTTATCGTTTGCAATACGCACTTTAAGTGCTTTCTGCCCGTCTTGATATGCCATAACGCTGATAATATAAAGGAAAAGCCCCAAGTTTGCAACCAAAAGTGCAACTTTAAGCAAGGTTTGTCCTTCAATAAGAATAATTGCCATAGCAATAAACGAAGTCAAAACAAGATAAACGAAAATAAAGAATGCTTTTTTTAGATAAAATTTCATTTTTCACCTACTGTAAGTAAATTTTTTCTGCCCTTTTGGTGCAAAGCACAAGCACTTCATAACTAATCGTGCCATATTCTTTAGCCAAAAGGTCGGCGTTGTCCATAATCAAAACGCCTTTATTAGTAATTTTCGCATTTTTTAATGCGGTTATATCCATACAACGATTGTTGAACTGAAAAAAGGTTTGCTTTCGGTTAAACCCATCGGCATAGCCACACCTAACAAGGCAAAGGTTTTGCTCTTTTTCCGCCATTAAGTTGCCGTATAAACAATGCTCGCCCGACAAAACGCAACGGTTTTTTATAATCGGAGCGTAAATTTTCATAATTGGTTTAACGCTGACCAAGTCGCTTTCAAACGGCATATACCCGTAAAGCAAAATACCAAGCCTTACCATATCCCCACCGATTTTTTGAAGATACCCACCGCTTGCCGATATATGACATATTGCTTTATTATTATAACCTTTTATTAAATTATTTGCAAGCAAAAATTTATTTTGGGCAGTTTTTGTGTCTTTTTTATTTTCAGGATTGCCTAAATGCGAAAACATCCCGTCCAAAATCAAATATTTCGATTTAGTTATGTGTTGGGCAAGGCTATCTAACTCTTTTAAATTATCAATGCCAAGCCTATTCATACCCGTGTTAAACTTTAAGTGTATGCGACAAGGTCTGTTTTGCTTAACACACTCACTTTCTATCACTTTCAGCGTGTTAAAGTTATCAACCGTTAAAATAAAGTTATAAAACACGGCTTGGCTTACGTCTTTAAAATGAGGCGGGGTTAAAATAAGAATATCTTTATCAATACCAGAAAGCCTTAACTCTTTGGCTTCTTCATTAAGAGCAACGGCAAAACAATCAACATCTTTATAGATTGCCGAAGAAATTTTGCTTGCACCGTGCCCATAAGCATCTGCCTTAACAACGGCACAAAATCGTGTGGTTTTATCAAGGTTTTTCTTTAAGTTCTTAACGTTGCTTCTTAAAATGTTCAAATCTATATAAGCCGAATTAAGCATAGTTTATAGTATGCGATTTAGGTTTATAAAGTGTTTTAACAAAAAAACGCTTAAAGCAATTTTGCTTTAAGCGTTCATTTTTTATTCTTTTCTGATTAACGCAACAGGTTTTTCCTTAACAATTCTTATAATCGGCAAGATTGAAGAAATTGTGCCAGCCACAATACTTGCAAGCATAATCAGCAACATTTGGCGACTGCCAAACATAGCAAAACTTACCGTCAAACTCATAACGTCTAAAAGATAAGCGTTTACGAAAATACTTGCCACGTATCCAACCACGCACGCCAACAAGCCGTTGATAAGTGCTATAATCGCACTTTCGATTAAGAACATTAACAGCACGCTTGTTCCGTTTGTGCCAAGTGCCCTTAAAATACCAATGGTTTGGCGTTTTGAGGCTATACTTGCCGTTATATAGTTCATAAGCATAAACACCGAGAACAATATTATAACGATTGACGCATATAAGAACAAATCTATAAACTGACCGATAAACACAGAGTTATCGTCTAAAATTTCTAGTATGCCGTTTTTATACCATTTTAGCATAAATCCGCCGTCGGCAGAGAGCATTTCGCTTAAAGCATTGGCTCTTCCGTTTACGCCAACAAGCGAGGTTATCGCCCTTGAGTAAATGCCTTGGTTTGTGTTGACGCCCAAGTTTTTAAGCCCCTCTTCGCTCATTACCAATGGATAATACTTAACTGAAGCTTCTTTGTTATAAACGTCGGTGTCAACACCGAAATAAAAGCCCACAACCTTATAAGTCTTTGTATAGGTTTGGCGGTTATCCCTACCTACGTATTGAGTAATGTTTATCTCTTTGTTTAAAATGTGATTAAAAATTTGCTCGTCGCTTAAGCCTGGGTAAACTTCTTTAAATAGTTCTGAAAGGCTTTTAATCGTTGTTTTTTTAGCCTCTAATGTATCACTGTAAATAAGCGAAGTTTTCTTATTGTCAAACTTGTTAACAACCGAAGTTAAGCCTTGGTTTCTTGCCGCCTCTTTTTCAGCATAGAACAATGCGTCAAAGTTATAAATACTTACCAAAACTTCATTTTTTTGTAAAACAGGGTTTTTGTTTTGTGTGTTATCAACATCGCTAAACAAAATGGTGTTTTGTGCGGTAAATTCGTTTACGTTATAATAAACATCCCCCCCTTGCACGTCCTTGTCTTTTGAAAAGGTTAGGCTTGAAGTCTTATATAAATAACTTGTTTCTTTATAGTCAGCGTAATATGAAACCACACGATTATTTTTTTGTCTAACAAGTTCAACGTAGCCATCAGGCAAAAAGAGCATTAAGTTGCAACTTGAATTCAAATAGGTTTCATAATCGTATTTTAAGTTCAAATATTCGCTTGAAGAATTTTGTTTTAATATGTCATACTTGGCTGGGATGTTTCCGCAATCAATAATAGCCGTAATAACAAAGGTCAAGTCGTTTAGATAATTGAACTCAAGCGTTGCACCTATCAACGAGCCAAGGTCCCTATAATCAAACGCCTTGCCCCCAAAAGTGTAAGTGTTGCTGTTTTTCATCCAATATGCAATGCTTTCTGCCATATGTTTAGAAATAGCAACTTCTTGAACGCCACCTTCAGTGTTTAAAGTTGGATAATGCGAATCTGCATAAGGCAAAATCTTGTAGTTATAAGTGTTTTTAAGGATTACGCCGTTTTTAATTTCGCTTTCCTTAAACTCGATTATGCCGTTAATGTCTTTTGAGTAATAAGCACTGCTAAAATTAATGCCTTTGTACAACTCTTTAATGCCGAATGACCTGTTTAGGTTAGACCTTCTATCGTTAATAATCTCTTCTTGGTCGTCAAGGTCGTAAACCCCCCTAAACGAATATCCGGTTTTTGAGTTTAACTGATTGATATATTTTTGGCTTAACTTAAACTCTGCCTCATTATAATTGCTATCATCAACAAGCGTGGAAACGCTCATCGCCTTATATTCTGCCGTTTCTAAAAGGTTAGAAAGTGCCCTTTGCGAGTTGTATGATGCAACCGCATCAAAAATGCCGAACACACTGAACGCAATAACCGAAAGAAGAATTGTGAAAACAAGCCTTACAGGTTTAGAGAAAAGCGACTTGACGCCAAGTGCAAAAATGCTTTTGAACTTCATTTTGCTCTTGATAAATGAAACGGGCTTGTCTAGGGCTTTGCTTTCAACTTGCTTGGTTTTTTGTTTTTCCCTAATGGTAATTTTATCAATCACGCTGATTTTTTTGTTGTTTTCAATGGCAGAAATAACCTTTTCAGCCTCTTCTGATTTAAGTTTTACGCCCGTTTTAACCACCAATTCTTGGTCAAGTTCATACACGCTGTCTTTAATCTCAACGTCAGCAAGCGTAATATCTTCAACCACTTGTCCGTCAACGATACGGATAATTCTATCTGCATACTTTTCAGCAAATTCCATCTCGTGCGAAACGACAACGATTAACTTGTCCTTGGACAATTCTTTTAAAATGTCCATAACTTGAAGGCCCGTTGCACTATCTAACGCACCGGTAGGTTCATCCGCCAACACGATTTTAGGGTTTTTGATAAGGGCTCTTGCAATAGCCACCCTTTGCTTTTGACCGCCAGATAATTGGGCGGGCTTTCTTGCTTCATACCCACCTATTTCAACAGTGTCCAAAAGTTTTTCAACTTGGTCGCTTTCTGGTTTTTTGCCTTGCAATTCGTTGGCAATATTAATATTCTTTTTAATGTTGAACTCTGGCAACAAGTTATATTCTTGGAAAACAAAGCCAACAAGCGTGTTCCTATAATTATCATAGTCGCCAGCCGTGAATTCTGAAAACTTTTTGCCATCAACGATAATGTCGCCCGAATCTAATTTATCAAGGCCACCTAACACGTTCAAAAGCGTAGTTTTGCCACAGCCACTTTTACCCGTTATAAACACCATGCCCTTATCGGCAAATTTAAGGTTTATCCCGTTCAACGCAACCGTGTCGCCCGCCTTGGTTCTATAAGTCTTTTTTAAGTCGATTAACTCAATCATCTTTATACCTATTTTTACACAAAATTCCTTGTAAATTTTAACACAAAAAGTTAGTTTTTGTCAACTTTTTTATGCAATAAAAAAACGGCAACAAATTGCCGTTTTTCTTTTTAATTATATCATAACGTAAACAATATTAAACACGAAATATGCTAAATAAATTAAAGCCATTAAAATTCCTTGCCAACGTGCAAATTTTTTAGAAATAAGCGTTGGAATAATGCCGATTAAAATTATAACCAGCGTGGTTGGAAGCGTTATAAACAAGTGAATGCCAGAAACCACAAGCCCTGCACCGCCGACCAAGAAAGTGCTTAACGGTAAAATAATTGCAAGGTCGATTGTGTTTGCACCGATAATGTTGCCTATACCCAAACTTGCTTCGCCTTTTTTAACGGCGATAATCATTGTCACAAGTTCAGGGAGAGAAGTTCCTATCGCTAAAATGGTCACGCCGATAAGTGCATCTGAAACGCCCATTATTCTTGCAAGGGCAACTGCGTTGTCTTTAAGCAATATTGCACCGCCACCAATGGCAACTGCCCCTAAAATAAGTTTTAATAGGTTAACGGTAAGGCTCTTTTTGGTTGCAAGTGGCTTAACAACTGTTTGCTCGTCTTCATTTGACGCTTCCCTTTTTGCCGAGATAACGTTTTCAATGATAAATACTATAAATAAAGCAAGCAAAACACCCGCACCAACGTATCCGAACAAGCCGTTCGTTGAAAGGGCGATTTTTTGACCTTTAACGCTTACCAAAGGGAAAATTAAAAGTAAGGTCATAACCACGCTTAAAAGGATACCCTTAAACGCATAATCTTTTCTCTTTATTATAAATGGTTGGAAAATTAGTGCAATCGCCATAATAATACCCGTGTTAAACACAACCGAGCCAACGGCGTTGCCTATCGCAGCGTCTGCCGAACTTTTAACCGTTATTAACGAAACGACTATTTCAGGCAAAGTGGTTGCAACGCTGACTATGGTTGCACCAACTATAACTTTTGGAATCCCGCTGACTTCTGCAAGCCAACTTGCCCCATCAACAAAGTAATCCCCGCCTTTTATGATTAAAACAAGCCCAACTATTAGCAACACGCATATTAAAACAACTTCTAACATTAATTTTCTCCGAGTAGATATTTATTTTATTATATAGGTTTTATAAATTTTTGTCAACAAAGTGACTGCCGATAAACTTACAATAAAAAAACAAAAGCACGCCTAAAAATAAGCGTGCTTTTTATTTTTTAACTAAAAACTACCTTGGGCACTTTAATTGTGCTTGTGCTGCAGCCAAACGAGCGATTGGAACTCTGTATGGTGAGCAAGATACGTAAGTTAAACCTGTCTTATGGCAGAATTCGATTGTTGATGGGTCGCCACCGTGTTCGCCACAAATACCAAGTTTGATGTTAGGGCGGGTTGTCTTACCAAGGTCAACAGCCGTTTTAACCAATCTGCCAACACCGATTTGGTCAAGTTTAGCAAATGGGTCGTTTTCGTAAATCTTCTTTTCATAGTAAGCGTTTAAGAACTTACCAGCATCGTCACGAGAGAAACCAAAGGTCATTTGGGTTAAGTCGTTAGTACCGAATGAGAAGAATTCTGCTTCTTTTGCAATTTCATCAGCCGTTAATGCTGCTCTTGGAATTTCAATCATAGTACCAACTTTATAAGAAAGTTTAATACCAGCGTTTGCAATACATTCATCAGCAGTCTTAACAACAACGTTTTTAACGTATGCAAGTTCCTTGATTTCGCCAACAAGTGGAATCATGATTTCAGGAACGATGTTCCAAGCAGGGTGCTTTTTGCTAACAGCGATTGCAGCACTGATAACAGCCTTCGTTTGCATTACAGCAATTTCTGGATAGGTGACTGCTAATCTACAACCACGGTGACCCATCATTGGGTTGAATTCGTGGAGGCTTGAAATAGTTGCTTTAATGTCTTCAACTGTTTTGCCCATTTCTTTTGCAAGCGTTGCAATGTCTTCATCAGCGGTTGGCACGAATTCGTGTAGTGGTGGGTCCAAGAAACGAATTGTGACAGGGTTGCCCTCCATTGCTTCGTAAAGTGCTTCGAAGTCACCTTGTTGCATTGGGAGGAGTTTTTCAAGAGCCTTTTCTCTTTGTTCAACAGTGTCAGAAACTATCATTTCTCTCATAGCCTTAATTCTGTCTGCTTCAAAGAACATATGCTCTGTTCTGCATAGGCCAATACCTTCTGCACCGAATAAACGTGCTTGGGTTGCATCCTTTGGAGTATCTGCGTTAGTTCTAACTTGGAGTGAACGGTATTTGTCAGCCCAAGCCATAATTCTTCCAAAGTATCCTGAAATTGATGCAGGAACGGTTGGGATTGCTTCGCCGTAGATATTACCTGTTGAACCGTCAAGTGAAATATAGTCGCCTTCAACAAATTTTCTGCCAGCCAAAGTAAAGGTTTTATTTTCTTCATCAATCTTAATTTCGCCACAACCAGAAACACAGCAAGTACCCATACCACGAGCAACAACGGCTGCGTGAGAGGTCATACCGCCACGAACGGTTAAGATACCTTGTGCATAGTGCATACCTTCGATATCTTCTGGTGAAGTTTCCAAACGAACAAGAATAACTTTTTCGCCTTTCTTTGTCACCCATTCAGTTGCGTCTTCAGCGGTGAACACGATTTTACCACAAGCAGCACCAGGAGATGCTGGAAGAGCACTGCCGATAGGTTTTGCACTCTTTAATGCTTTAGCATCAAATTGTGGGTGTAAAAGTGCGTCAAGTTGTTTAGGGTCAATCATTAAAACTGCTTGTTTTTCATCAATCATACCTTCGTCAACTAAATCGCAAGCGATTTTAAGAGCAGCGGCAGCCGTTCTCTTACCGTTTCTTGTTTGAAGCATAAAGAGTTTGCCATCTTCAATGGTGAATTCCATATCTTGCATATCTCTATAGTGGTCTTCAAGTTTAGCAACGATTTTAACGAATTGTTCGTAAACAGCAGGATTTTCTTGTTTAAGTTGGTCAATAGTTTGTGGTGTTCTAACGCCGGCAACAACGTCTTCGCCTTGTGCGTTCATTAAATATTCACCGAACAAACCTTTTTCACCGGTTGATGGGTTCCTTGAGAAAGCAACGCCGGTACCAGAAGTGTTGCCCATATTACCGAAAACCATTTCTTGAACGTTAACTGCAGTACCCCAACTTGCTGGAATATCGTTCATTCTTCTGTAATAAATCGCTCTTGGGTTGTCCCATGAACGGAACACGGCTCTAACAGCACCAAAAAGTTGTTCTTTTGGGTCTTGTGGGAATTCCGCACCGATTTTTGCTTTATATTCTGCCTTGAATTGTTCAGCAAGTTGCTTTAAGTCGTCAGCATCAAGTTCGGTGTCCATTTTAACACCCTTTTCTTCTTTCATTTTGTCGATAAGTTCTTCAAAATATTTTTTACCAACTTCCATAACGACGTCTGAATACATTTGAATAAATCTTCTGTAAGAGTCGTAAGCAAATCTTCTGTTTCCTGTCTTTTCTGCAAACTTTTCAACAACCACGTCGTTTAAACCGAGGTTAAGGATTGTGTCCATCATACCAGGCATTGATGCTCTTGCACCTGAACGAACTGAAACTAAAAGTGGGTTAGAAAGGTCGCCAAACTTCTTGCCGGTAATTTCTTCAAGTTTTGCAACGTATTCCATAACTTGTGCTTGAATTTCAGCATTAATCTTTTCACCGTCTGCATAGTATTGTGTGCAGGCTTCGGTTGTGATTGTGAATCCGCGAGGAACAGGCATACCGAGGTTGGTCATTTCAGCAAGGTTTGCACCTTTACCGCCGAGCAACTCTCTCATTTGTCCGTTGCCTTCGCTAAATAAGTAAATATACTTCATTAAAATAAATCCTCCAGAGTTTTATTTTTTTCTTTATAGCCTATCTATTTTACAACATTTTAACATTTTTTTCAACTGTTTGGTGTATAATTTATAATTTTTGTTGCTGTTTTTACACTTAAAGACATATTTTGTTGAGTTCGTTTAGTGAATTAAGGCTTTCTTCTGCCCTATTTACTATGTAAAACTCCAAAAGTTTAAGTGCTTTTTTCGTGCCTTGGTGGCCATCTTCAAGTTCGCCCTTTTCGGCCTTTTGCAAAGCGACAAGGGTTATGCCGTTAATTTCACGGCAACCTTCTTCAATACACTCTTCGCAAAGGAACGCCCCGCTTTTATAATCGAAAAAAGTTCTTCCGTTTATGTCCGTTTGACAATTAAAACACCCCGAAAGTGAAAGCGAAAGCCCAAAGTTTTTCAATGCATCAATCAAAAACTTGACGAGAGCCGATAAGTGATTTTCAGTGTAAGCAATGTCTTTTAAGGCGTTCACGGCAAGCAAAAATTCCTTTTCGTCAACCATTGCCTCTTTATAAAAGTGCTTGATAAACTCAACCACCGTGCCTGCACAAAAATACTTTTCAATGTTTTCCCTAACTGGATAAAAACTGTCGATTAAACTTGCACCGATAACAGTTCGCTTTTGACCGTTTGTGGAAAAAATAAATTCGGCAAAACAAAAAGGCTCGGATGCAAATTTTAACTTTGCATTAGCCTTTTTTACTCCCTTAATTTTAGCACCGATAATGCCTTTTTCAAGGGTAAATATATTAAGTATTTTGTCGCTCTCGGAATAGTTTACGCCACCAAGAACAATGCCGTTTTGCTTTTCTTCCATCGTTAATTCTTCACTTCAAATCATCAAATTTTTTATAGAACATATAATATGCTGCAATGCCTGTGTTTTCAAACATTTTCCAAGCATAATCGGCAATTTTATATTCTTTCTTTTTTCTTTTCATATTACTCCCCCTAGGAATAATATGTGTAAAAAGAATTAAACCTATTCAAAACCTTTTTCAAAAACCGTTAAGGGTTTTCTTGCGAATAGCCATATTCTTTCATAAGCCCAGCACTATTTCGCCAATCTTCTTTAACCTTAATATAAGTGGTTAAAAAGACCTTTTTGCCCAAAAGTTTTTCCATATCTTGCCTTGCAAAAGAAGAAACTTCTTTTATTGCCTTTCCACCCTTTCCAATTAAGATTGCTTTATGGTTTGGTTTTTCGCAAATTATGTCAAGGTTGACTTCATAAGTGGTTTGGTTATCCCTTAAAAAGAACTTGTTAATAATGATTGCAACGCCGTGTGGAATTTCTTTATCGAACTTTAACAAAATCTTTTCACGCATAATTTCCGAAACCATAAACTTAACCGACCTGTCGGAAACAATGTCTTCACTGAAAAGTTTTTCGCCTTCTGGCAACTTTGAAAGGATAACCTTTATTAACTCTTTAATGTTTTTATTTTTTCTTGCCGAAACTGGCACAACTTCCAAACCTTCGCTAGCAAGTTCTTTTAATTCTGCAATCAAAAGGCTTTCTGGCATAATGTCTGTTTTAGTTAAAACTAAAACGGTTGGAATTTTGCTCTTTGAATATTTAAGAAGCAATTTTTTATCGGTGTCGCTTATACCTTCGTGAGCGTCCATTGTAAACAAAATCAAGTCCACGTCTTGGCTAGCGTCAGCCGTTGTCTTTTGCATAACCGAGTTTAACAAGTTGTCGGCTTTATAAATACCAGGCGTGTCCACGAAAGCAATTTGATAATCGTTTGTGGTTAAAACACCCAAAATTCTATCCCTTGTCGTTTGTGGCTTTGGCGAAACGATTGCAACTTTTTCACCAACAAGCACGTTGATTAAGGTGCTTTTGCCCGCATTTGCCCTGCCAACGACTGCAACAAACCCACTTTTCATTATTCTTCTTCCTTTGGATAAAGCATTTTCATAACGGCTTTTTCTAGTTCACGCATTTCTTTTTTATCCGTTTCGTTTAAGTGGTCGTAATCAAAAAGGTGCATTAGTCCGTGCACGATTAAATATTCTCTTTCCCTTTGCTCGCTGTGCCCTAACTCGTTTGCTTGCTCTATAATTTTTTGGTCGCACAAAACTATCGAACCCAAAAAGATATATTTTCCTTCAAGTTCGGTCTTGCACTCGTTTGGCGTTAAAATTTTGCCCCTTATTCCGCACATACTTGGGTAAGAAAGCACGTCGGTAATATTATCGACACCACGGGTGGTGTTGTTTAAAAATTGCATTTGTTCAGCGTCTTGAAAAACTATTTCCGCCTTAAAGTTTGCCGTTTGGCCAAGCGTTTTATAAACGGCTTTGGCTAATTTTCTAACTTTAATTTTCTTATCTAAACACTCTAACTTTAATTTTCCCATAATCGCACCTTTTTATAATTCCATACCGTCAAGGCTAACCTTTGGATATTCTATTCTGCTGTGATATACACCCGTCAAGTGGTTTACTACCGTGTGGATAATAATGTTAAGTTCGTTGAGCGTAATTTCGCACTCTTCAAACTGACCCAACTGCATTCTTTCGTTTACGATTTTTCTAACAACCGATTTAACGTTTTCTCTTGAACGGTCTTGCAAACTTCTTGCAGCCGCTTCGCAACCGTCGGCAATCATAATGATAGCGGCAATCTTGGTGCTTGGCTTTGGACCTGGATAACAGAACTGTGCAAGGTCAACTTCGCCGTCAGTATATTTTTTTGCTTTATCGTAAAAGTATAAGATAGGCAAAGTGCCGTGGTGTTCTAAACAAACGTCTGCAATCTCTTTTGGCAAACGATTTTTCATAATAAGATCATAACCGTCTTGTGCGTGTGCCTTAATAATGTTTGCTGAAAGTTCAGGCGTCAAGTCGTCGTGTGGGTTTTCACCGTCAGGTTGGTTTTCCTTAAAGAATTCTGGGCGACGGAGTTTACCAATATCGTGATAGTAAGCACAAGTTCTTGCAAGCAACCCGTCCTCTTCAATAGCCAAAGCACAAGCCTCTGCTATGTTAGAAACAACGATTGCGTGGTTGAACGTTCCCGGTGCTTGATGGATTAACTTTTTAATGAGTTTTGCGTTATGCTCGATAAGTTCAGAGAACTTAAAGCAAGACACCTTCTTAAATATGGCTTCAAAAATTGGTAAAAGCACCATAAATATTGCCGCTGAAAGCGGGCCAGACGCCGTGCCACAAACAAGGTCGGTTATAACCGTGCTAACGCTTTCAGTGTGTTCAAGCAATGTGATTACAACGCAGATAAGCGATGGCAAAGCAATCAAAAAACTCATAAGCAAAAGTTTTAGTCTTGAATATACCTTGTCCATACAAAGTGTTGCAATAACGCCAGATGAAAAGCCCATAATAAGCGATGGATACCTGCCCGTTTCTACGTTAGACGTGAAAGAGTCGAACAAGAAGATTATTATGCAGAAAATAATGTTCATAAAAAACGCTTTTTTTCTGTCTGCTAAAAACAAGGTTAAAAGTGCAACCATTGCTAGTGGACGCAAATATGTGTCCACAAATTTGCCACTTGCAAAGCACGCAATAAGCGAAATTTCTATGATTAAAAACAACATTTCAGAGTTTGCTGGGTTTCTTAAGAAGTTTTTATCTTCGTATAGAAAATATAAAATCATAACCAAGCATATCAAAATTAACATTGTTAAAAATCTTAATGGCGATGCAACGTTAAGCAAAAATTCTTGCAAAGGCTTGCCCGTTCCGCTTATGCCTTCTAAATAAATGGTAAGCAAAAATAATCCGCTGATTATCGCAACGTTTATAACGTAAACTAAAACGTTTAAGAAAACGTCCTTTTTAGTCCAGTCTTGAATTTTTTGTGATTTGGTTTTTGACATAATTTGTTCCTTTATCCTACGTAAATTAGATACCTATATTTAACGTTAGTTATATATTCAAATTGATTTTCGTTTTGTGTTTTTATAACCGAGTATTCGACAATTTCTTTATCCAAAAGATTGGCTTTTGCAAGCAAAAACGCTTGCTCTTCTTGATTATCAAGGTTTGAAGTAAACAAAAACTGCTCGTTAGCAATAATGCTTACGCTTGCTAAAACGTTTATTTTAACCACCTGCTCTTTAATGGTCATATACCCGTCAACCAAAAGGTCGCCCTTTTTAACAGCGTCACCATTTTTGACAAGTGCCGTGCCACGATAAACGTTAATTTTTTCAACCACGCCGTCCACTTCACTGACAAGTGAATAAACGTTTCCGTTAAGTCTATCCACACTGTCCACGGCAAGCGAACTTTCAATATTAAGCCTGTTGCCCACCTTTGTTATGCTGACAAAGGAAAGGTTTTTATTTTTTGCCAAAATTTCATCTTCAATCTTTTCAAAATTAAAAGATGAAAACCGTGCGTATTGCTTAACGCCCATTTGGTTTAAGCAATATAAAACTTGGCTTTGATAAACGCCCCCGCTTCCGCTAAAAGAAAAGCCGTAAATAAGGTCGGAAAAAAAGCAAGTGGAAAGCATAAAAATTATTGCCCCAACCATTATCCCCAAGCGTTGATAGGCTTTAAGAATAAACAGCGTTTTGCCCGATTGCCTTATTTTTTTAATATTATAACACAATTCTTTGCTTAATGCAAAAAATTTTTTGCTATCTTGTAAAGAAAGGCTAACGAATAACTTGCGATTAGAGCATTTTTTAAGGTTTTCCAGCGTTAGCCCCCTATTTTTTGCCGTATTTATAAGCCTGTCAAGGTTAAGCCCTTCAACCACGTAAGTTTCTTTAACGCCGTTTAGATTTTTTCTATCGACTTTATTTTTCCACAAACCACAACGTCCCCCAAACAATATTTTTTTATGTATAAACCCTTTCCAAGTATCTTAATTGCACCGTTTTTGACCGCCAAAACAATTTCTTCGCTGTTAAAACTGACAATGTTTTTAACCATTTCAAAATACCCTGCAGAGTCGCCTATTAACACTGCCCTAAAACTTGGGCAACTTGGCAGTTCGTTTTGGCAAAAACTGTTGTTTATTTCATCAATTAGTCCCATTTTCAACTCCTTTTACTTATATATGTATATGTAAAAAGAGCCAAAATTATAAAAAAGCACGCTAACTTTCTAACAAACGAAAATTAACGTGCTTTAATTGTTTTTCTTAAAATTAGTCTCTATAGAAGTTGATTAAGCAACCCTTTAAGATAATTTGTTTTTCTGCATCGGTTAAGGCATCCATTTTAAGCGTGATTTCTCTTGTTTTTTCGCCAAACACTGTTGCCTTAAACTCTTTTGCACCACTTTCAACGCCTTTCTTAACGCCCTTAATCAACACGTATTCGCCAACCTTAAAGTCGTTTTTATCGGCTAAAAGTGGAAGCATACCCCAGTTGATAAGGTTGCTACGGTATCTTTTTGTTGCATATTCAAACGCAATGTTTGCAACGCCACCCAAAACCCTTTGGCAAGATGCGGCTTGTTCTCTTGCAGAGCCATCACCCGGTTTAATTGAACAAACAACGCTACCATAAGTTGTGTTTTGTTCGTCAAGCCCTAATTCTTTTGGGAATTCCCCATCCCTAACAGCCTTTGCCCTTTCAACGTAAAGCGGGTCTTTTCTTGAAAGTGCAAATTCGGCAAGTTTAAGTGGGTTAGAGCGATATGAAGAAGTTTCGCCCGATGGGATAAGTTCATCAGTGGTGGTCACAGGGTCGTTTAGAACTGACACAACTTTTAATAGCAAGTCGTCCTTAAGTGCTTGCATTTTTGGCCAGTCTGCAATGTTTGGACCATAAACTAATTGTTTTTCTTTGTCCCCGTTATTAACGGCGTTAAACACTCTCGCCTTATAAATTTTGTTTTCAAAACGATACTTTTTAACCTTGTTTGAATAAGCCTCGTCCATAGCGGAAGTGATTGCCCCGCCGTTTTTAGCCGTTGCCGCAATACTTCTTGCATCCATAAGTGCAACTGCTGAAAGTTGACCGTTTGCAGGCTTACTGCCTTCTCTGCTTTCAAAGTTTCTTGTGGTGTGGCGGATTGAAAGCCCGTTGTTTTGTGGCACGTCCCCCGCACCAAAGCAAGGCCCGCAGAAAGCCGTTTTAATTACCGCACCGTTATCGATAAGTTTTGAAACGTAGCCATTATCAACAAGCCCTTTATATACAGGTTGGCTTGATGGGTAAACGTCCAAAGTAAAGTCGTTATTATTGATAGCAACGTCGCCTAAAATGTTTGATGCTTCGGCAATATTTTCATACATACCGCCAGCACAACCAGCGATAACGCCTTGCTCAACGTAAACCTTTCCGTCCTTAATTTTGTCAACCAGTTTAAATTGACCTTTGCCTTCTGGCAAAAGTTTTTGGCCAGCAATTTCGCACTCTCTTAAAAGTTCTTCTGGGCGGGATAAGAATTCACGGATAGTATAAGCGTTTGATGGGTGGAAAGGAAGTGCAATCATAGGCTCGATTTTAGATAAATCTATTACGATACCCCTATCGTAATACGTGCCTTCTTCCGCACTCATCTCTCTATAAGCATCGGCCCTGCCGTGCTCGATATAATATTTTTGCGTCTTTTCATCAGTTTGCCAAATAGAAGATAAGCAAGTCGTTTCAGTTGTCATAACGTCAATGCCGTTTCTAAAATCCATTGATAAAGACTTTATGCCCGTTCCAACAAACTCTAAAACTCTGTTTTTAACAAAGCCCGACTTAAAGGTCGCCTTAACAAGTGCCAAAGCAACGTCGTGTGGACCAACACCCTTTCTTAATTTACCTTTAAGATTGACAGCAACAATTTCAGGCATATCCAAGTCGTAAGTTCTGTTTAATAATTGCTTAACAAGTTCAGGGCCACCTTCACCGATTGCTAGCGTGCCTAAAGCACCGTATCTGGTGTGAGAGTCCGAACCCAAAATCATTGCACCGCAAAATGCACGCATTTCCCTCATATATTGGTGGATAACCGCCAAATGTGGTGGAACGAAAGCCCCGCCATACTTTTTGGTCGCAGAAAGACCGAAAACGTGGTCGTCTTCATTTATCGTGCCACCTACCGCACACATTGAGTTGTGGCAGTTGGTTAAAGTATAAGGAAGTGGGAATTTTTCAAGGCCAGATGCCTTTGCCGTTTGGATAATACCAACGTAAGTAATATCGTGCGAAGTGATTTCGTCAAACTTTACGTTTAAGACCTTTTCATCCCCGCTTTTGTTGTGGCTTTGCAAAATTTTATAAGCCATACTGCCTTTTTGGGCAGGCTTATCAACGCATTTAGCCTTAACTAATTTTCCATCACGAAAATAAACACCTTTTTGAATAAGTTTAATCATTTAACATCTCCATAATAAGTCGTGTAAAAAACATTGTGAAAATATTATATAATATTGTGGTTTTTTTTGCAAGCGATATAAAACAATAAATACGCCAAAAAATTTCAATTTGTTCCTTGATTTTTGCAATTTTTTGTTATACAATATATAAAAGGGTGATTATATGAATAAATTTAAGTTCAAGTTGTCAGGTTTTGTGTTGGCTTTACTTTCGGTTGTTTTGGCCGTTTGCCTTTTTTCTCTTTACATAAACATCTATAACTTTACCCAATATTTTTCATATTCGTTGTTTAAGTTTTTGCCTTTTATCCTTTACATAATTATCTCGCTATTTTTAATCGTGGTGGTTTTATCGATTATGCTTTTTAGTGGATATTCCCTTAAAAACGGCTGTCTTTACGTGCGATTTGGCATTTTTGTTTCTAAAACCAGCATTGATGAAATTGTTGCTATCACCCACTTTAAAAAGAGCGATAAGTTGGTGGTTTATTATAAGCATCAAGCCTTTTCGGTAATTGTTATCGCAAAGGATAGATATGATGACTTTGTGTTAAGGTTAAGAGAACTTAATAAAAACATACTTTTTAGCAGACAAATTGACGGGGAAGATACGCCCGATTAATTTTTGAAAAATTTTTCTAAAAAAGTTGACTTTTTTAATTTAAAAGAGTACACTAACATTGTAAAACTTAAAATCAATCCGGTAGGTAAGGCTACCATAGGGATACGGACTACTGCCGCGAAGTAGTGGAGACACTATTAGATGGTATGAACAGACCTGGTCGAAAACAAGGCCAGATTTAACGTGGTTTCATTGCCCTACGGTGCTAAAACTTGTATGGTTATCTCATCTTTTAGGGGCAATTTATCTACCGATTTTTTAGGTAGATTTTTTTGTTTTAAGGAGGAGAGAATTATGACCGAAGAAATTTTGGCAGTTTACGAAAGATTATCATTTTGTTTTGAAACGAGAAAGTTTGCTGACCTGCGAATTCTCCTTCTTGATATGGAACCTGCCGATATTGCACATTACCTTGAAAACAGCCTTGAAGAAAAAGAGCAATTGATGTTTTTTAGGCTTCTTCCAAAAGAACTTGCCAGCGACGTTTTTGTTGAGATTGATTCGGACTTACAAGAACGCTTGATAAAGGCGTTTACCGATAACGAGTTAAAGCAAGTTATTGACGATATGTTCCTTGACGACACGGTTGACATCATTGAAGAAATGCCTGCAAACGTGGTTAAAAGAATTCTTAAAAACTCCACGCCAGAAGACAGAAAACAAATCAACGAGTTGTTAGAATATCCAGAAGATTCTGCCGGCTCGATTATGACAACAGAGTATATTTCCTTTTCCCCTTCAACCACTATTGAAAGTGCGTTTGATAAAATTAGAAGAACGGGGGTTAATAAGGAAACCATTTACACTTGCTACGTTGTTGATAGAAAAAAGCGTTTGGTGGGTGCCGTTTCGGTTAAAGATATGCTTTTAGCCGAAAAGAATTCTATAATTGCAGACGTTATGGATGCCAACGCCGTGGTTGCAAACACGCTTGACGATAAAGAGCAAGTTGCTTTAATGTTTTCAAAGTACGATAAACTTGCACTTCCTGTTATCGATAAAGAAGGTTGTTTGGTCGGCATCATCACGGTCGATGACGCTGTGGACGTTATCCAAGAAGAAGCAACCGAAGATATGCAAAAGATTGCGGCAGTTTTGCCTAACGAAAAGCCTTACTTAAAGCAATCGATTTTCAGTATTTGGAAAGCGAGAGCACCTTGGCTTATTCTTCTTTTAATAACTTCGACCTTTACTAGCATAATTTTATCTAATTATGAAAGCAAACTAAACAGCGTTCTTTATGCCTTTGTGCCTATGCTTATGGGCACGGCGGGAAACGCTGGCGGGCAAACTTCGGTCACCATAATCCGTGCAATAGCCGTTGGGGACGTTGAGTTCAAGGACATTTTTAAGGTTATATTAAAAGAAATGCTTGTTGCCGTTGCACTTGGCTTAACAATCGGTGTGATTTGTTTTGGAAAGATTATGCTTATTGACAGTCTTTACGATAAAATTGCCATTACCGAAGCCGTTGTAATTTCGGTTGTGTGTGCAATAAGTTTGATTATGGCAAAACTTGTTGGTTGCGTTCTTCCACTTCTTGCTAAAAAGATTAAACTTGACCCAGCCGTTGTTGCAAGCCCATTGATGACCACTATTGTTGACGCATTGGCACTTATAATTTACTGCACGATAGCAATAGCAATTATTTAATAAAACATACTAAAAAACAAAACGCCACCAAACTCGGTGGCGTTTAACTTTTAAATAAAAATTTTTATATAATGTAATATGTATAATCCTTTGCTTGCCGTTGAATATGCAAAAAAATGGGCGTTTTCTTTTAACCCGAATTATTACAATTTTTCATTGATCGGTGGGGACTGCACAAACTTTGTTTCCCAGTGCATTCACGCTGGCGGAATAAATATGAATTATCTTCCACTCGGCTGGTATTATAACTCGCTTAACGACCGTGCCCCCGCGTGGACGGGCGTCAATGATTTTTGGAACTTTGGGATTTCTAACACAAGTGTTGGTGTCAAACTAAAAGAAACTTCCCTTTCTTCTTTAAGGGTTGGGGATATTATCCAACTTTATAATGGTCAAAAGTTTTACCACACCTTGCTTGTGGTAGGCATTGATGGTGGGATAAGAGTTAGTGCCCACGACAATAATTCTTTCAATATCCCCTTAACTTCTTACTATTTTACAAACTTTCGCTCTGCACACGTTTTTGACTAAATTAAGCAAGAGATAAGGTTGACAATGCTTATAAAAACCATATAATAACCAAACCACTTATAATTTGCTTTTTTTATAACCGAAAGCATAAAGTTTATGGAAATATACCCGAAAACCGATGCCGATAAAACGCCAAAAAACAGTGGCAAAAAGTCTATGGAAATAGGCGAGCCACAAGTCGCTAGTTCAACGCTTTCAAGCAAAACTGCCGATAAAATTATGGGGATACTCATTAAAAATGCAAAATCTGCGTTGTCTTGCTTGTTTACGCCTGCGATATTGCCAAATAATATAGTGCTTCCACTTCTTGAAATGCCTGTTAAAACGCCAACCGCCTGACCGCACCCCATAATAAAGGCGGTTTTTTTGTTTACCCCGTTATAAAGCCGTTCTTCTTTTGAAATTTTACTGCATATAAACATTTCAAGGGCGGTTATCAAAAAGGTTATTGACAGCAAAACGGGTGTGTTTTCAAACAAGGTGTCCACTAGCAAAACTTTTGAAAAAATTATGCCTACTAGCCCTGCTGGAATTGTTGCTAAAATTAGATTAAAAAACAAATTGGGGCTTTTCATAAGCCCCAAAATTTTTTTCCGAAGTATAATTATAACGGGAATTAAAGTTCCCAAATGCAAAACCACACTATAAAAAAGCGTGTTTTCATAAATTCCAAAAAACCTTGCCAAAAGCGATAAATGCCCGCTTGAAGATATTGGCAAAAACTCTGACAAGCCTTGCACAGCCCCTAAAATTATGCTTTGATAAATTGGCATAAAACCACCTATTTAGATATGATTTTTAGGAACTCCTTTACAGCAAAAGTTAGGTTAGCGTTCTTTGGAAGAGCCAAGCCTATTGCCCTTGTTGGCAATGCTGGATTGGTTTTAATTTCCATTAAACTCTTTTCTTCATTAAGTTCGTGCTTAACAAACTCTCTTGGGATACACGCAATACCTATGCCGTTTTTAGCAAGCATTGTCATAAGTTCTAAACTTGCAAGTTCAATTTCAGGGTGCAAATGTATGCCCTGTGAATGAGCAAAGCCAACGATTGCCTGCCTTGTTGCCGTCGATAGTTCAAGCATTAATAACGGATAGTCTTGAAGTCTTTTTAAGTCAACCACCCCGCCAACTAATTCTTTAAACTTTTCACTGCACACAAAGGTATCGTGAAGTTGCATAACGGTGTTAGATAGGTTAATATCCGTGTCGTCAATAGGAAGATTGACAAATCCCACGTCGCCCTTGTTATTTTTAAGCATTTCTATGGTTTCACTTGACGTGCCGTTTTGCAAAATCAAGTTCACGTTAGGGTATTTTTCGTGATATTCTTTTATGTAAGGCAATAAAAAGTGGGTGCTGACCGTGTCCGACGCACAAATTCTAACCACACCCGTTGCACTGTCTTTTAACTCGGAATACTTGCTTTCAGCATCGTCAAAAAGTTTAAGTGCCTTTTCAACCGTGGCAAAAATTTGCTTTCCACCCGTTTCGGATAATTCCATACCCTTATGAGTTCTGTTGAAAAGTTTTCCACCAAGTTGAGTTTCAAGTTGCTTTATGGCTTGTGAAACGGCTGGTTGAGAAATATAAAGTTCTTCTGCCGCCTTTGTTAAACTGCCACATTTAGCAACAACGTAAAACACTCTGTATAGTTCAAGGTTTACCATATATCCCCCTAATATCCCTTATTTTCCCACGCAAAATTTAGAGAAAATGTTATCGATAATTTCTTCGGTTGCGGTTTTGCCCGAAATTTCACCAAGGGCATCCCAACCGTCCTTAATATCGATTGCTAAAATATCAAGTGGCACCTTGTCAATACCTTCTAACGCCTGATTAAGTTTATCACTCGCCCTAGTTAATGCGTCAAAATGCCTTTCTTCGCACAAGAAGTCCCCATTTAAGTCTATGCCACTTCCAATGGTTTTTTGATATAAAAGTTCTTTTAACTCTTTTAAATTTGTTTTTTCTTTGGCTGAAATGTAAAGGTCGGCAAACTCGCACTTGTTTTCGGTCTTATCGCACTTGTTTTGTGCAACCACCAAGTTTTTATCTTTAACGAAATTATAAATTTCTATATCTTCTTTTTGAATATCCCCGCCGTCAAGAACCAATAAGATAAGGTCGCTTTCGTTTAGAATTCTCTTTGATAATTCAACGCCTAAACTCTCAATCTTATCGTCGCTTTCTCTAATTCCTGCCGTATCCGAAAAGTTAAACCTGACGCCATTAATATCAATCGTGCCTTCAACGATATCACGGGTTGTGCCTGCAATATCCGAAACGATAGCCTTGTCGTAATTAAGCAAAGCGTTAAGAAGTGAAGACTTGCCCGTGTTTGGCTTGCCTATAATTCCGACTTTAACCCCGTCTTTAAGCGACCTGCCAACACGATAGGTCGATTTTAATTTTTCCACTTTATCAATAACCGTGATAAGTGCCTTTTTAACGTTTATGGTTGAAGTAATCTCTAAATCTTCTTCTGGAAAGTCCATATCGGCATCAATTTCACTGATTGCATCGGTGATAACGTCTTGCATTGCCGTTATTTCGTTGGTTAGTTTTTCTCTATAAAGATAGTACCCTGCTTTAACCCCACTTTCGCTTTCGCTGTTTATCATATCGATAAGCCCTTCTGCAGAAGATAAAGAAAGTTTGCCGTTTATAAAAGCACGTTTGGTAAACTCGCCATTGTTTGCAAGCCTTGCACCGAGCGATAGCACCTTTCTTAAAATACCCTTTGAAATTGCAACGCCACCGTGAGAGTGGAATTCAACCACGTCCTCCCCCGTGAAACTCTTTGGTCCTTTAAAATACACGCAAAGACCGTGGTCGCAAAAACCATCGGCCTTAATTTCGCCAACGTACATTTTGTTTGGCTCAAAGTCAGAAACGGCTGTTTTCCCAACAGGCGTGAACATTTGACTTGCTATTTTAAGGGATTGTTCCCCACTTATTCTTATAACTGCCACGCCACTTGCAACAAGTGGTGTGGATATTGCAGAAATGGTATCCAAAATATTTTTTCCTTATGTTAATTAAAATTCATCAAAAGGGTCTTTTTTGTTATTGTCTTCAAAGTCCTTAAATGGCTCTTCTTTTTTCTTTTCAAAGTCTTCAAAAGGTGTTTGGCTGTTTGCCCCGTTATATCCACCGTTGCCATATGGATTGTTATAAGGGTTGCCATATGGATTATACCTTTGATATCTTGAACGCATATAGTCTGCATAGTTAATTGCAGGCTTGTTTCTTATAACAAACACGAAGATTGGGAAAAGCCCTAAAAAGATTGAAAGCAAACTTGCAAGCATATAGTGTTGTGGCCAGAATTTTCTAAATAGATTGATATAAACTGTCACAGAAATAATGATACTTGCAATATCAAAAATCCCAGAAATATAGTATATAGCGTCTAAAATTTTATTTGCTGTTGAAATTGACATTCCAAATGGCAAAATTTGTTCTGCAACGTAAATGCCCGTTGTTTCATCAACGCTCATATACTTTAACATTCCACTTGCTTGTGATGCCGTGCCGATAACAGTTTTGCCACCGTGGATAACAGCATACTCAAACAATGGAAAGTAAATTATAAAGTTATAAACAAAGGTCAAAACTTCTGAAACTGCAAAAACAATGCAGAAAATCAAAGCAATTTTTTCGATAGGCTTGTTAAAAAACCTTACCTTGCCAACCAACTTACAAGCAATATACATCCAAACGACAGGAACGAAAGATAATCCGCTGTTGTTTATGCCTTGCTTTTTTGCAAGCGTATATAAGCCAACCGAACGCAAAGCATAAAGGCCAAAAACGATTGCAAGGGTTATTATAATGGTCACCCAAACAGCACTGCTCTTAAAAGGAACAGTCCCCGCCGTTGTGCCTATACTAATGCTATAAAAACTTGTCAATAAATTTGTCATTATTTTCTCCTTAACATATACTAAAATAAAATATTAGTATGCACGTGCAAAAATAACTTTATGCGTTGCTTTTTTGCCACAAATAGCACAAGTTTCAGGCACGCCTTCTTCATCGCACATAACTCTTGCCGTTGCAGACGCAACTTCTTTAACCTTGTCTTCACACTCACGGCAACCACACCAGCCTGCTTTGACAAAGTTTTTGTTTTCAACGCCTTGTAAAATGCCTTCTAAACTGTCGGCTTCAACAACCTTTTTATCTCTGTTTGCTTTTGACTTAATAAACAAGTCTTTTTGTACGGTGTCTAATAATTCGGTAATAAACTTATCCAAGTTGTCCATAGAAACGGCTTGTTTTTCAAAATTATCACGCCTTACTATCATAACTTGGTTATTTTCAATATCTCTTGGGCCAACTTCAATTCTTACAGGAACGCCTTTCATTTCCCACTCGTTAAACTTCCAACCTGGGCTCATATCACGGCTATCAACTTCGGCACGAACACCAGCCTTAACAAGCATACTTTCAAGTTCTTTTGCCTTTTCGATAACACCGCCCTTATGCGTTGCAATAGGAACGATAATAACTTGAATAGGTGCAACCTTTGGTGGCAACACCAAACCCCTTTGGTCGCCGTGTGCCATAATAACTGCACCAATCATACGCGTTGAAGTTCCCCAAGAAGTTGTGTATCCATATTTTTGCGAACTGTCTTTATCCAAAAACTTAATATCAAACGCCTTGGCGAAGTTTTGACCTAAATAGTGGCTTGTGCCAGATTGCAAAGACTTGCCGTCAAGCATCATCGCTTCCAATCCAAAAGTTGCAACAGCACCAGCGAATTTTTCCTTATCGGTTTTTCTGCCCGTGAAAACAGGAAGGGCAAGCGTGTCTTCCATAAATTCTTTATAAACCTTAAGCATAAGCATAGTTTCTTCCATTGCTTCTTCTTCGGTTGCGTGAACGGTGTGACCTTCTTGCCACAAAAATTCGCTTGTTCTTAAAAATGGACGGGTGGTTTTTTCCCAACGCATAACGTTGCACCATTGGTTCATAATAACAGGCAAATCTCTATAAGATTGAATCCATTTAGCGTACATTGTGCCGATAACCGTTTCACTGGTTGGGCGGATAGCAAGTGGTTCTTCCAACTTTGCACCACCAGCGTGTGTGACGACTGCAACTTCTGGTGCAAAACCTTCAACGTGCTCTGCTTCCTTGGTAAAGAAACTCATAGGGATTAAAAGTGGGAAGTAAGCGTTTTTAGAGCCAACTTCTTTAAATCTTCTGTCCATATCTTTTTGTATATTTTCCCAAATAGCATAGCCGTAAGGACGAATAACCATAGTGCCTTTAACAGGGCCGTAATCAACCAAGCCGGTCTTTAACACAACGTCAGTGTACCATTGTGCAAAATCCTCATTAATGTCTGCTATTTGCTTAACGAATTGCTTTTCACTCATAAAAAATATCTCCGTTTATAATTTTCCTTATATTACATAACTAATTATAACAGTAAAGCCAAAAATTATCAAGTTTTTTTCTTCAATAATACTGAAAAAGGCTTGAAAAACAATTGAAGTTAAGATATAATGTATATTGTATAATGATTAGGCTTGCCCTGAAAAATAGATTTGGGCAAATTTTGTCTAACTTTTATAGGAGGATTTATTATGCAAGACGCAAAACAACTTACCGTAAATGCGATAAGGGTTCTTTCTGCCGAAGCAATACAAAAGGCTAACTCTGGTCACCCAGGCTTGCCTCTCGGTGCAGCACCTATCGGTTATGCAGCATTTACAAATATGACTTTTAACCCAAAAGATACAGCGTTTGACAATAGAGATAGATTTGTTTTATCTGCTGGTCACGGCTCAATGCTCGACTATGCGCTTTATTACCTTTTCGGTTTTGGCTTAACCAAAGAAGACATTATGAACTTCCGTCAACTCGGCTCAAAAACCGCTGGTCACCCAGAATATGGCGTATGCCCTGGCGTTGAAACAAGCACAGGTCCACTCGGTCAAGGTATTGCTAACGCTGTTGGTATGGCTATTGCTGAAGATTACCTTGCAAACAAGTTCAATAAAGAAGGCTTCCCTATCGTTGACCATTACACCTATGCTCTCTGTGGCGACGGTTGTATGCAAGAAGGTATCGAAAACGAAGCAGCATCACTTGCTGGGGCTCTTAAACTTGGCAAACTTATCGTTTTATATGATGATAACGATATCACTATCGAAGGCAACACTGATATTACCTTTACTGAAAACGTTGGCAAACGCCACGAAGCAATGGGTTGGCAAGTTATTAACGTTAAAGACGCAAATGACTTGGGTGCTTTAAACCGTGCTATCAAAAAGGCAAAGGCTGAAAAAGAAAAACCATCACTTATTATCATTAAATCACAAATCGGCTATGGTTCACACTTGGTTGGTAAAGCAAGTTGCCACGGTGCACCTCTCGGTGAAGAAGGCGTTGCAACATTAAAGCAAAACCTTGGTTGGACTTCTCAACCATTTGAAGTTCCAGAAGAAGTATTTAAGCACTGCAAGAAGTTTGGTGCAAAAGGCAGAAGAGCACAAAAGGCTTGGAAGGCTATGTTTAAGGCTTACGCTGAACAATACCCAGAACTTGCTAAAGAATATATCGCTTGGAAGAAGAAAGAACTTCCTGACTTAAAGGCTATTGAAGAATTATGGCAATTTGAAAAGGACGATGCTTCAAGAGGTTATAGCCACACAGTTCTTAATAAACTTGCTAAATATATCCCAAGTTTAATCGGTGGTTCTGCTGACCTTGGCCCTGCAAACAAGTCTAATATGAAAAATCGTGGCGATTATTTGCCAAACGACAAGTCTGGTTCAAATATGCACTTCGGTATCCGTGAGCACGCTATGTCTGCTATCGTAAACGGTATGTACTTACACGGCGGTTTAATTCCTTACTGTGCTACCTTCACTGTGTTCTCTGACTATATGAAGAACGCTATGCGTATGTCAGCACTTATGGAACTTCCTGTAATCTACATCTTATCACACGACTCTATCGGCGTTGGCGAAGACGGACCTACACACCAACCTATCGAACACTTGACAGGTTTAAGAGCAATGCCAAATATGAAAGTTTATCGCCCAGCAGACGGCAGAGAAACAACTGCAAGCTGGATTGATGCTATCACTGGTAAAGAACCATCTTGTATCGTTGTGTCTCGTCAAACATTACCTATGCTTGAAGGCACAGGCGAAAAAGCGTTCAAGGGTGGTTATATCCTTTGCGACAGCACGAAGAAAAACCCAGATGCAATTTTGATTGCAACCGGTAGTGAAGTTAGCCTTGCTGTTTCAGCAAAGAAAGTTCTTGCTGAACAAGGTGTTGACGTTAGGGTTGTTTCTATGCCTTGCGTTGAAGTGTTTGAAAAACAAAGCGAAAAATATAAAGAAAGCGTTTTACCAAAGGCTATCAGAAACAGAGTTGCAATCGAAGCAGGCTCAACAATGTGCTGGTATAAATACGTTGGTATGGACGGTAAGATTATCGGTATCGATACTTTTGGCGAATCAGCACCTGCTGGCAAGTTGTTCGCTAAATACGGCTTTACTGTTGAAAACGTTGTAAACGCTGTAAACGAACTTGTTAAATAGTTTAACTAAATAAAAAATTAAAAAGGCAAACTTCGGTTTGCCTTTTTTATAAGGGATAAAATGTTTAAATTTGATAGATTATTTTTGACAATGGACAAAAAGGGTGTTTCAACATATAGACTTCGAGAAGAATGTGGCATAGACAGTAAAACCGTTCGTAGATTAAGGGCAAACCAAAATATAGAGATGAAAACACTTGATAAAATTTGTTCTTTTTTAGACTGCAACATTGAAGATATAGTGGAATTTGTTAAAGACTAATAAACAAAAAACTAAAAAGCGAGAGAATTTTCTCTCGCTTTTATTATTTAATTTATTCTTTTTCTAAAAAGTCGTAAAGTCCGTTAAGCCCAAGTTCAACGTCATAAAGCGTGGCGTTAAAATCGCCCGTCCAATAAGGGTCTGCAACGTCACCCTTTTTATCGGTAAACCAAAGCAGTTTATAACACTTGTTCTTCTTATCGTCGCCAAAAATATAAAGCATATTTTTTAAGTTTCGCTCATCCATACAAATAAAATAATCATACTTGTCATAATCGGATTTAAACAATTTTTCAGCGTGCTTTCCGCTACAATCTATACCCATTGAATTTAAAATTCTTCTTGTGCCTGGGTGAACGGGATTAGAAAGTTCTTCATAACTCGTGGCAGAAGATTTTATCAAATATTCATCTTGCTTGCCCTTTTCTTTAACCATTTTTTGAAATATGAACTCTGCCATTGGCGAACGGCAAATGTTTCCGTGGCAAACAAACATTATTTTCTTCATTTATTTTTTTCCTTTTCTATTTGTTTAACTTTTTTCCAAAGTTTAAGGCTTTCTTCTGGCGTGGTTGGTCTATCTTCATCGCCAAAAACGTGTGGGTGGCGACGGATAAGTTTATCGCAAAGCCCTTGCACCACCTTGTCAAAGTCAAAAGCACCCCTTTCTTTTGCAATTTCAGCGTTCATAAGCACTTGTAAAAGCAAGTCGCCAAGTTCTTCACACAAGTTTTGGTCATCGGCATTGTCGATTGCCGATAAAACTTCTTGGCTTTCATCAATCAAGCACTTTTTTAAGGTTTGGTGGGTTTGTGCCCTATCCCACTCGCAACCATTTTCGCTTCTTAAAATTTTAATAATTTCTCTTAACTCGGTTATATCGTGGTTTTTGCCCTCGATAAAGACCTTTCCGTTATGCTCTTTCATAATTTTCCTTTAATCTTCTATGGTGTATTTATAAAGCGAAGATTTTGAAACCCCACGCTCTTTTGCCACCAACTTTAAGGCTTCCTTTTTGTCATGGCCTTGCTTTATATATAATTCAATATGTTCTTTTTCAGTTAGGTTTAGGTTTAAGTTTTGCTCTTTTCCCCCCTCAACAAGCAACACGTATTCGCCCTTTGGCTCTTTTGTTAAGCCGTTTGCAAGTGAAAAATGTTCGGCACTTTCGTGCAGTTTGGTAATTTCTTTAACGGCAACAGCCTTTCTATCGCCAAAAACTTTATAAATACTTTCAATATCTTTCTTTATATCGTGCGGTGCGGAATAGAAAATCAAGGTCATATCCAAGTTTTTATATTTTTCTAAAAAATCCTTTCTTTCCGAACTTTTTTGTGGCATAAAACCCAAAAAACAAAACCTTGAACTATCAAGTCCACTTAAAATCAAAGCAGAAACAAATGCACAAGCCCCTGGAATTACCGTGAACTCAAGCCCGTTTTCAATAAGCATATTAACCAAAATATTGCCAGGGTCAGAAATAACAGGCATGCCCGCATCGGTAATAAGTGCGATATTTTTGCCGTTTTTAAGTTTTTCAATCAGTTTTTCGCCCGCTTCTTTTTCGTTAAACTTGTGGTATGAAAATAGCGGTTTTTTTATTTCATAAGCGTTGAGTAGCCCAAGCGAATGGCGTGTATCTTCACAAGCGATTTCATCAACTTCTTTTAAGACCGAAATTGCACGCAAAGAAATATCCTTTAAGTTGCCGATAGGTGTTCCAACAAAATATAACATAATCTTCCCCTTAATTTTCCACAGTATTTAAAACTTTAACGCCACTTTTTCCACCCTTAACGCCCTCAAGCATAAATAGGTATGGCTCTTTATTCTTTGAGGCAACCATTTGCAAGCGTTTTGGCTCAATATTGTTCTTTTTTAGTTCTAAAATAACTTCAACAAGCCTGTCTGCCCTATGCACCAAACAAACCCTTCCACCAAACTTTAAGCATTTCTTAAAAGACGCACAAAGTTCAGAAAGGCTTAAACACACTTCGCTTGTGCAAACGGCAATATTGTCTTGATGGTTTTTTTCGCCACTTTCCACTTTCATATACGGTGGGTTGCAAACTATAAGCGAAAACCTTTCGTTAAAAGTGCTAGCAATATCTTGCAACTTAACGTTATTTGCAAAGCACACTTGTTCTAAACCGTTTTCTTTTATGCTTTTGTTTATAAGGTCAAACATTGGCGTTTGCATTTCAAAAAAGGTAAGGTTTTTTATTAAAGGTTTATTAATGGCAAAAAGGTTAAAGCCAACAATTCCACTGCCCGCACAAAAATCCGCAACGTCTTCGTTCTTTTTAACAGACGCAAACTTTGAAAGCAAAATGGAATCAGACGTAAAAGTGTATAACTCATCGTCTTGATAAACTTTTATTCCGTTTAACCCTAAACTTTCTATCCTTTCCATAACTAAACCTTAATATATAATAATATAGTCAATAATATGTTCAACAAAAAAACCCGAATAAAAATTTAAGGTGCGAACAATCGCACCCCAAACTCTTTAGCTTAAATATTTCTTATTCTTCAGAAATAGCCTCAACAGGGCAACCTGCTGCACAAGCACCACAGCTAACGCAAGCTTCAGCGTCAATTACGAATTGGTTTTCACCTTCGCTGATTGCACTGCAAGGGCAAGTGTCTGCACAAGCACCACATGAGATACATTGGTCACTAATTTTGTAAGCCATTAGAGTCTTCCTCCTAAAAAAATGTTTTGTATAAATATATTGTATCACAAACTTTTTGGTTTGTAAACTACTAATCCAATATTTTCTTCATATCTTCTGAAACGGTTTTATCATCATCGTCATCATCGCTTTTTGCTTTCTTAAATCTTAACCTATCAACAGGAAAATCTTTGTACACTTCGCTACCGTCACCCTTTGATATTTTAACTTTTGAAATAAGTTTAAGCATATCGTTGCTGATAACAACGCCATCGCCTTCCGGCGTGCCAACCGTTGCACCAAGTTTTGGCATTTTCTTGAAAACTTCTGCATAATAGTCGTTTTCATACTCTAAACAACACATAAGTCTTCCGCAAAGCCCGCTTATTTTGCCTGGGTTTAGGTGCAAGCCTTGGTTTTTTGCCATTTTTATTGTCACTTTGCCAAAGTCGGTTAAAGATTTTGAGCAACAACATTCTCTTCCACAAGGTGCAATTCCGCCCAAAAGTTTGGTTTCATCTCTTATGCCGATTTGCCTTAACTCTATTCTAACGTGGAATTTTGCAGCCAAAACCTTAACAAGTTCTCTAAAGTCTATTCTGTTGTCAGCCGTAAAGAAGAAAACTATTTTCTTACCGTCAAACGCATATTCACAACCAATCAACTTCATTTTCAAGTTAAGTTCGGCAATTTTCTCGTTTGCAAATTCCATAGCAGATGGAATTTTCTTTTGGTTTTCTTTAATAGTTTTTTCGTCTTTTTCCGTCGCCTTTCTAACAACAGGCTTTAACGGGTGGACAATTTCCTTATCATCCACTTCCTTAACGCCGAAAACGACCGTGCCATATTCAAGCCCTTTTGCCGTTTCAACGATAACACCACTTTTTTCAGCGTAATCTTCGCCTTCTTGTGGTGCAAAATAATATGTTTTAGCGGTGTTCTTAAATTTAACACCTAAAATTTTTGCCATTTATATTTTCCCTCCAAAATCTGGAACAACACCCACTCTATAAGCATTGTCGGAGTCATGTTGAATTTTTTGCGTTGCTGTGCTTTTATCACAGTGTCAAGTGCATAAATGATTGCACCCGTGTTGAATTTTTGTGCTTGTTTGAGCGTTTTTATAAGTTCCTTGTTGTTTACAAGGTGTTCTTGACCTTGGTTAAGCACAAGCATATCCCTTAAAAGAAGTTCTAAAACGGATAAAAATTGCGAAAGGTCGGTATTTGTTTTTAAAATTTTGGTTGAATATTTTAAAACTTGACTACTTGAATTCATATTAACCAAAACGTCCACAACCAAGTCGGTGATGCTGTTTAACTTTTGGTCGTTATATAAACTTAAAGCGTTGCCCACACTTCCGTCACTGCAAAAAACAGCCGTTTTAAGTTTGTCTTCATCAAAACACTCGCTTTTTAATGCGTCCATAATGGTTTGACTGTCAAAGGCAGGAATTTCTAACTTTCTTACCCTTGACTTTATGGTTGGCAAAAGCGGAAATTCGCTAGTTGCACCCAATATAATATGCACGTTTTTAGGTGGCTCTTCTAAAGTTTTAAGAAGTTTATTTTGTGCCGAAGCGTTCATTTGTTCAGCGTTAAGCAAAACGAACACTTTTTTGTCGCTCTCTATTGGGCGTAAAAAACTTTCTTCGATAAGTTCGTTGACTTCACCACTCGTGATGCTTTCTTGTTCTTTTGGGTAAAAGATAACGTCTGGGTGAGACTTTTTATCGATTAAAGAACAAACCCTGCACTCTAAACAAGGTTCAACGCTATCGCAAGCAACAACTTTTGCAAAAAATTTTAAATATTCAGACAACATTTCTTTATCCGAAGTTAAAACCAAGTATGCGTGCGACAATCTGTTCGCCTTTTTGTCGCCCGAAATTATTTTAAAAGCGTTGGTCTTTTTTATCAAAGACGAAAAGTCTATCATATAACCCCTTTTTCTTTTAGAGCGTCAATAATTTTTTGGTGCGTTTGTTGCACAGAGCCACTTGCGTCTATAACGATAAATCTTTCTTTGTGCTTGTTTGCTAAATCAAGATAGCCCGCATAGACCTTGTTGTGAAAATCAATGCCCGAAAGTTCAAGCCTATCCCCTTTATCAACCCCGCCTTTTCTAATAAAAGCGTCCTTTGGCGAAAGGTTTAAGAATAATGTATAGTCAGGCATAAAATTTTTAATAGCGTAATCGTTTATTTTTTCAATAAACGCTAAATCAAGCCCCCTTGCATAACCTTGGTAAGCAAAGGTGGAATCAATATATCTATCGCAAAGCACAAGTTCGCCGTTATCAAGCCTTGGCTTAACCACTTCTTTTAGAAGTTGAACACGTGCGGCAGCGTATAAAAGTGCTTCGCATTCGTCGGTCATAGAAACGTTTTTTCCATCTAAAATAACGTTCCTAATCTGCTCGGAAACAACCGTGCCACCCGGCTCTCTCGTTAGATAGTACTTTTTGTTATTCTGTTTTAAATACTCTTCAAGCAAACGGATTTGGCGTGATTTACCAACCCCTTCGCAACCTTCAAGCGTAATAAACATATTTCTTCCCTTTTAATTTTTTCTATTCACCCGAAAACGCCCTGATTGTCGAGCAAACGAACGATAAACTTTCAAACTGTAAATCAGGCTGATACTTAATAAAGTCAAAAGTCAACAACACTATTCCGTCAACCACTTTGTTTGGGTCTTTTGGGTTTTCAAGCCCCATTACCTTTGACGCTTCCCCACCGTGTTTTAATTGACCTATTTTAATGCCATAAATTTCCGTTTCTTTGCCAAAACGGTTAAGGTTTTTTTGCTTTGCGTTCTCGTGGGCTTTTACTTGGTCTGAATTTGGTTCAAAAGACATAGTTTGCCCATACATAGTGTACTCAAACAAAGCGTCTGCATTATTTTGGATAAAGTTTTCAAAGTACAAAACGTTTTCAAAAAGTTTAACTATTCTTGCCTTTTCTGCCATAATGCCTTGTTTTACGGCACTTTGTTTTCTAAATCGGTTGTCATCTTTATTTCTTTTTAGAAACATTTTTTCAACCTTATTATCGTCAATGCTGTTCAAAATCTTCTCGCTGTCAGTGTTTCCACTTTTAAGCAAGTCTTTTAACATTGGAAGTTGACCTTTTTGCTCTTCGGCAACTTCAACAATATCTTTTATTTGCGACTCGTAAACGCCGTCAACAAAGAAGTTTTTGGTTAGATAGATTTTAGCGTCGTAAACCATTTGGTCAAGCGAGCCGATATGATATTTATACGATGCGTCTATCATGCTTTTGGCCCTTACCACTTTTGGCTTTTGGGTTTGCTCGTCAAACTCATCAATTCCCAAAATGTCGGTAAATATAGCGTCGCCCTCTTGAATAGACAAACGATCCCCAAGAAAATAATTTTCTTCTGAAAGGGCTTCGGTACTTAACTTCAAAACGTCATAACTAAAAGTATTATAACTTAAGAGTTTGCTTTTGAATTGGGCATCGTCCTCAACCATAATGGTGCTGTCGTAATAATATTTAAATTCTTGACCTGCAGTAAGTCTAACCGCACCCATAGAATATCCTAATTCCCAAACGATAATGCTAATTATTGCAACAACTAGCATTGCTATCCACTCGTAAGACAAAAGGTCGGAAAGCCTACTTCTAGTAATTTTATTATCCATTTTTATTTTTTAATTGGTTTCATTGTTGGGAACAAGATAACGTCCCTAATAGACGCACTGTCGGTTAAGAGCATAACCAATCTGTCCACGCCAAAACCTAAACCGCCTGTTGGTGGCAAGCCATATTCCAACGCCGTGATAAAGTCCTCGTCAATTTTAGCGTCGTTTCCGCCCTTTGCACGTTTTTCTTCAACTTGCTTAACAAACCTTTCTTTTTGGTCGATTGGGTCGTTAAGTTCGCTGAACGCATTGCCCATTTCCCTTGCATAAATAAAATATTCAAATCTTTCAGTGAACGCTGGGTTTGATGGCTTACGCTTTGCAAGTGGCGAGTTTTCAACAGGGTAATCGTAAATAATTGTTGGTTGAACAAGTTTTTCTTCAACAAACGCATCAAAGAACGCAATTAAAACGTGGCCCTTTGTCGCACTGTCGCCTTCTTCAACTTCAACGCCCTTGCTCTTTGCAACTGCACGAGCATCAGCATCGGTTGCCCAATCGTTATAGTCAACACCTGCGTATTTTTTAACCGCTTCAACCATAGTGAGCCTTTCCCACTTTTTGCCCATATCAATTTCAACACCTTGATAGGTAATTTGGGTTGTTCCACAAACTTGTTCAGTTATGGTTTTATACATATTTTCAATCAAGTCCATCATATCCAAGTAGTCGCTGTACGCTTGGTACATTTCCACCGTTGTGAACTCTGGGTTATGTGACCTGTCCATTCCTTCGTTTCTGAAAATTCTGCCCACTTCATAAACCCTGTCAAAACCACCAACGATTAAACGCTTTAAGTATAACTCGGTTTCTATTCTCAAATACATATCGATATCGAGAGCGTTGTGGTGAGTTTTAAATGGTCTTGCAGCGGCACCAATTTCCAAAGGTTGCAAAACAGGGGTATCAACTTCTAAATAACCAACACCGTCAAGATAACTTCTGATTGCAGACAAGATTTTTGAACGTGCAACGAATGTCTTTTTAACTTCTGGGTTGGCAATAAGGTCGATTTCCCTTTGGCGATAACGTGTGTCTTCATCTTTTAAGCCGTGGTATTTTTCTGGCAATGGTAAAAGTGATTTTGACAAAAGTTCAATGCTTTCAGCGTGGATAGAGATTTCACCCGTTCTGGTTGTAAAAACTTTACCCTTTATACCAACAATGTCGCCGATATCATATTCTTTAAAAGCCAAATAATCATCGCCCAAGTCGTTAATTGAAAGGTAAGATTGGATTGTTCCCTTTCCGTCTAAAATAACGGCAAAAGACGCCTTACCCATAATTCTTTTAGAGATAAGCCTACCAGCAATGCCAACTGTTTTTTCAGCATAGTCGTCATAGTTATCCTTAATGTCTTGGCTGAACGCAGTTCTATCATACTTAACCTTTTCAAAAGGGTTTTTGCCGTTCGCCTTTAAGTTTTCTAACTTATCACGCCTAATTTGTAAAATTTCGCTTAAATCTTGTTCTTCTATAATAGCGTTAGTCTTTATTTCATCCATAATAAAATCCTTAAAAAATTAATATACTTTCTTTACCGTGATGGTGATTGTGCCGATAGGAACGTTTACAGAAACAGTGTCCCCAGCCTTTCTGCCAAGAAGAGCGTTTCCGATAGGGCTTTCGTTTGAAATTCTGCTATTTTCAACGTCTGCTTCAGTTGTGCCGACAATTTCATAAGTTGAAACTTCGCCACTTTCTTCATCTAAAATATCAACCTTGCTTCCGAGAGAAACAACACCCTTTTTAGCACCGTCTTTAATGATAACAGCGTGTTTAAGTTTTTCTTCAATTTCAACGATTTCACCTTCAATCATTGCTTGTTCGTTTTTAGCCGCATCGTATTCAGCGTTTTCAGAAAGGTCGCCAAATTCCCTTGCAGTCTTAATTCTTTCGGTAATTTCCGCACGCTTGGTTAATTTCAAAAACTCCAAACGTTTTTCAAGTTCTTCTTTACCTTCTTTTGTTAATATTACTTCGTCTGCCATAAAAATGCCCTCCGTTAAATGTTTTACATTTAATATAATTTTTTCTTAAAAATAGTGGCAAAAACCCACTTTCATTTTTAACTTATATATTATAATTCAAATATTAGAATTTGTCAACTGCTTTTTGGCTTTCAACCCCCACCAAAAACACCCTATTTTGTTAATTTATATACAAAAAATGAAAAAATTTTTCAAAAACCTATTGACAAGCGTGGTTTTTGTGTTAAAATATAATTGTTGATAGGGGAATTTTTCAGTTTGGGGACTGATTAGTTTTTGATTTTTATAGGCTTTGTGCCTATGGAAAGGTTTTGATTCCGAATAATATATGAGAAGAAGGTTGCTTAAAATTAAGCAACCTTCTTTACTTTTTCTTTTTAGTTTTTTACTCGTTTTCGCAAAAACTTTCGCAACAAGTTTGACCTTGGCAAGTAGCATCACAACAACCCACCTTGATTGATTGAAGTTCACAATTGCAACCATCTGCATTGTGTTTGCAACGTCTTACGTCGCACTTAATACTGCTATTTTTATACATATTTTTCTCCTTTACTCTTATTATGAGATTATTTTAGGGTAAATATACGTTTTGCTATTGACTTTTTTTGTTTTTACAGTTAAAATATTAAAAAAACATTTAGGATGGGCTGAATTATGAAAGTTGTGTTAATTAAAGACGTTAAAGGCTCTGGTAAAGCCGGTGATATAATCGAGGCAAAGGACGGGTTTGCACAAAACTTTTTGATTAAAAGGGGTTTGGCAAAGCCTGCTGACGCACAAGCGTTAAACGAAAACAAACAACAAAAAGAGGCTCAAGCGTTCCACAGACAAGAAACGCTTAAAGCCAACAAAGAATTAAGGGAAAAACTTGACGGAATTAAGGTTAGCATCAAGGTTAAAACGGGTGCAAACGGAAAGTTCTTTGGCAGTGTGACAAATAAGGAAGTTGCCGACAAACTCTTTGAACTCGGTTTTGAAATTGATAAGAAAAAAATTGTTTTATCTTCTTCAATTAAGAGTGCTGGCGTTTATCCAGCAACGGTAAAAATCTCGCCAGAAGAAAGTGCAAAAATCTCTGTTGAAATTGTTGCCGAATAATATTTAATGCAAAAAAGAAAAGCCACGAAAATTCGTGGCTTTTTTGTTGTTTTTTTCTTATTTTTGTGTTATTTTGCGTGTTTTTTTAAGTTTTTCTTAAAACGCTTTTTGTAAAGCGAAGTTAAAATTTTAGCCCCAAGCGGTGCAAAAAGTCTTATCGATAAATGCTGTTTTTTTGCTTGCTTTAAGCAGTGCATTTTGGTGCTGAAAGTGTTGGATATTCCTTCAAAAGCATCTTGGTCAAAAAACCTGTCTCGCCACATATAATAAAGGGTTTCTAAATTTACCCCAACCCGCCAACCAGCAACGTGGTTATAGGCTTGTGGGAATTGGTCTTTGCAGTTTGTTTCAGCATATTCCACAGCCGATAAATAGGTCAATTTTTTGTTGTTCATTTTGCTATGAACTAACGAACCTTTCCTTGCCGTGTATGCATAATATTTCATTGGCACGAAAGCAATTTTTCCCGCCCTTGAAAAAGCATCGTATAAAAACGCAACGTCTTCACCGTGAAAAATGTTTTCGTTATAGCAAATTTTGTTTTGGCCGACAAAAAGACTTCTTTTGAATATTTTGTTCCAAATATTCATTCTTATTTTTCTGCCTGTAAAAAGCAGTTCTAACCCTTCAATTTGATTAAAGGTTTGCACCTTATAGTTGTTTGCGATAAAAGGCTTGTTTAGTTTTTGCTTTTGTTTTTCGCTAACCTTTGCAACGCCAACGCAACTTATGTCCGAACAAGTGTCTTTTAACGAAGTGATAAGGCTTTGCAAATAATATTTAGAAACATAGTCGTCACTATCGACAAAACACACGTAGTCACCACAAGCGTTTTCTAACCCACAATTTCTAACGGCAGAAACGCCACTGTATTTTTTGCCATAAAAAACCTTAACTCGTGCATCTCTTTGTGCATAATCTTGAACTATTTTAAGCGAATTATCGGTTGAAGCATCGTCAACGATAATTATTTCACAATTATCATAAGTTTGGTTTAACAAACTTTCAACACACTTGCCGATAAATCTATCATTATTGTATAAAGGTATAATAACGGAAATCAACTCATTTGTTGTGCCGAAATTTTGTTTTTCGGTATTTTTTTGCATCGTAAATGGTTAAAATTTTTCTCCTTTGTTAATATGCTTATTGTAATATAAATTACAAAATATGTCAAGTTCATTTATTAAGCATTTTGACAATTTGTTTTTTCCCTTGACTTTTAAGACTTTTTGCTTTATAATAGGTGCATTATGAAAAAGAAAAAAATTATAGATACTTCGGTTGTTAAAAGGATAGAAATTGACAAGACAACACGCCAACCCGTTGTTGTTGACGTGCCTGAAACCGAATATCTTAACCAACCAATTGAAAAGGCAGACTTCGTTGAGTCCAAGTCGAAAAAACACGTTAAGAGAAAGGACGTTGCTGAAAAGGTTTTTGGTATTAAGCCAGACGAGGCTAATATTGACAAAAGGCAAAAAACCTTTAAGAGAATAACGACCATTGTTTTTATCGTGTTTATGGCTGGCGTTCTTGCTTTTACTGCTTATAAGGACTTTTTTGTAAACAAAAACTTCCCTTCTTTGTCAGACTTAAAGCAGATTTTTGGAACGGGCTGGTTGTTTTTCATTTTGGCTATACTTTCCTTTGTTTTATCCTTTTTCTTCAAAGGCTCTAAAAACGCATTGATGTGTAAGTCAATGACGGGGAAAAGCCACTTTATAACATGTATGGAAACGGGTATTATTGGTACATATTATAATAACGTGACGCCACTTGCAGTTGGCGGGCAACCTTTTGAAATTTACCACCTTTCAAAGCACGGCGTTCACGGTGGGGTTGCATCTTCTATCCCGATTGCATCATTTTTTATAAACCAACTCGCTTTCGTTATTTTGGGCATCGCATCACTTGTAATGTTTGCAGGCAACACTTATAACGCACCGGCAAGTTTATACGGCATTTTCTCGCCAGCCTTTTATTCACTAACTATTATCGGTTTGGTTTGTTGTTTGTTCGTGCCTTCGCTTGTTGTGCTATTTTCTATGCTTCCACGAATTGGTGCTAAACTCGTTTATTTGGTAATAAGAATTGGCAAAAAATTCCGCATTATCAAAAACCCACAAGAAACTTTGCAAAAAACCATTAAAACGGTTGTTCACAACTCGCACTGCCTTAAAAAGATTGCGTCTAAACCACTTCTTTTCTTGGCGTTGTTCGTTTTAAGTTTTTTGGAAAATATTTCAAGCGTGTCTATTGCATTTTTTGTGCTTAAGGGCTTTGGCTTAAATATGGGTCTTCCATTTATTACCGAGTGGATAATAATTTGCTCAATCTGCTTTATACTTTTTGCATCAATCACCTTTATCCCAACCCCAGGGAACTCTGGTGCGGCCGACCTTTCATTCTTCTTATTGTTTGAAACGGTGTTGTTTGCAGGGCTTGCTTTCCCAGCGATGCTTGTTTGGAGATTGTTTAGTTTTTATAGCACAATAATTCTTGGTTTTACCTTTGCGACCTTAAAGAAAAAAGCCGATGCAAAAAAGACAGGGCTTCAAACGGTGGAAGTTGAAGAGCAACCCGCTCTATCCGAAAAGGAAGAAGAACTTTACCAAAAAATAACAGATGCTAACACAAAAAACATAGAATAATAATTTTATAAAAATTAAAGCCACTGACCAAAAAGTCAGTGGCTTTTTTGTTTAATTTTATTGTTTTTTGCAGTTTTTATTCTTCGGCTTGGTTTATCTCATCAAACAATTCCATTGCGTTTTTAACAGCAACGTCCATATTGATATATTTATAATTTGCAAGTCTGCCAAGTAAGTATAGGTTTTTATACTTGCTTGCCTCTTCACGATATTTTTGATAGTGAAGATGGTTTTTCTCAATAGGGATAGGGTAATATGGAATATTCTTGCCCCTCTTAAATGGTTTTGCATATTCTTTTACAATAACCGTGTTTTCTTGTGGTGGGCAAGTGAATTTAGAAAACTCTGAAATTCTTGTGTACTTGTGCGAAGTGGTGTAGTTTACAACGGCTGCGTTTTGGTAAGAAGGTTGTTTATAAGTTTCAAACTTGAACTTAAGACTTCTATAAGGCAACACGCCGAATTTATAATCAAACAATTCGTCCACACAACCAGTGTAAATAAGTTTGCCTTCAAGTTCCTTTCCGCCAAAGTAAATCTTATCTTCGGTCAAAGAGATTTCCCTATTAGCGTCCTCGCCAAGTTTAAGTTTAATTCTTGGGTGGCAAAGCATATTTTTGATAAGTTCGGTAAAGCCGTTCTTTGGCATAAATTGGAATTCATCAGTAAAATACCTATCTTCTTTTGAAACGTAAACAGGCACCCTGTTCATAACTTCTGAACCCAACTGTTCTGGCTTAAAGCCCCATTGTTTCATAGTGTAGATATAGAAAATGTGCTTATAAACAAAGTCACCAAACTTTCTAACTTCGGCATTTTCGTGCTTTTTAAGTTGTAAGATTGGCACTTTTTTGTCAAGCCCAATTTCATCAACTAAAATCTTTTCAATTCTTTCAGCCTTATCCTTTGGGTAAAGCATAAAAAGTGAAGTTAAGTTAAATGGAACAGGAACTAACTTATCCTTTCTAACTGCGGCAAGCACTCTGTGTTCATACTTTTCCCACTCGGTAAATTTAGACAAGAAGTCAAAAACTTGTTTAAAGTTGGTGTGAAAAATATGTGGTCCGTATGGCTGAACTAAAATATTATTTTTATTCCAGCAGTCGTAAGCGTTTCCGCCCACGTTTTCTCTTTTGTCAATAACTATAACTTCTTTACCGCTTTCGGCAAAAAGTCTTGCAATGGTTGCACCGGAAAATCCAGCACCAACAATTATAATCTTTTCCATAAGTCCCTCTAATTATTTTATAAGAGTTTTAACAAATCTTGCAATTCTTTCGGTTGCTTTTACAAGGTTTTGCATTGAGTAAGCGTAAGAACACCTTACGTAATACTTGCCAAATTCCCCAAAAGCATCACCCGGAACGACGGCAACTTTTTCTTGTTCTAAAAGTTTTGTTGCAAACTCTTCGCCCGTTAATCCTGTTTCCTTAACTGATGGGAATATATAAAATGAACCCTTTGGCTCAAAACAGTTTAGCCCCATTTCTAAAAAGGTTTTGTGCATAAACTTTCTTCGCTTATCATATTCTTCGCACATTTCTTGAACGTCTGAAAAACCGTTTTGCTTGCCTTTTTTCAAGCCTTCAAGAGCGGCGTATTGCGAGAAAATTGGTGCACATATTATTGAATATTGGTGAATTTTAAGCATTGTGTCTAAAACCGGCTTTGGTGCACAAGCATAGCCAACACGCCAACCTGTCATAGCAAACGCTTTACTAAACCCACTTATTAAAACCACCCTGTCTTTCATTTGAGGAAAACTTGCAATCGAAACGTGCTTTCCACCGTAAGTTAATTCGGCGTAAATCTCGTCGCTTATAATAAGCAAGTCGTTTTCTAAAATCACAGGTATAATTTCTTCAATAAACTCTTTTTCCATAATCCCGCCCGTTGGGTTGTTTGGGTAAGGAAAAATCAAGATTTTACTTTTTTTGGTAATGGCTTTTTGCAAATTTTCTTTGGTCAACTTAAACCCGTTTTCGCCCGAGCAAGCAACCGGAACAGCAACGCCACCATTAAGTTCAACGCAAGGCTTATACGACACATAACTTGGGTCGGGAATAAGCACTTCGTCCCCAGCGTTAATGGTTGCCCTTAACGCAATGTCAATCGCTTCGCTTGCACCAACGGTAATCATTGTATTGTCTGCCGAAAATTCGACTTTATAACTATCTTTCAAATACCCCACGATTTCCTGCCTTAAAGCAAGCAAACCTTTGTTAGAAGTATATTGAGTGTATCCCTTTTTAATGGTTTGAATCCCAGCCTCTCTAATGTCCCAAGGGGTTATAAAATCAGGCTCGCCAACACCGAGAGAAATAACGTCTTCTCTCTCACTGACTATATCAAAAAACTTTCTTATGCCAGAAGGCTTAATGTTTTTTGCTCTGTCGCTTAAAAAATCTCTCACGCTTGAATAATCTGCCTTTCGTGTTCTTTGGTCGGCTGGGTAATATGACCTTCAATTTTATATTTTTTCAAGATAAAGTGCGTTTGAACGCTTGCGATACCATCGATAACCGAAAGTTTTTCAGAAACAAACCTTGCAATATCGGTGATATTCTTACCTTCGACAAAAATGGCAAGGTCAAAACCACCACTCATAAGGTAAAGACTTTGAACTTCCTTAAAGGTGTAAATTTCCTCTGCATAACTGTCAAAGCCCTTTAATTTTTGTGGTGCAACCTTAACTTCGATAAGTGCTTGAACTTTTTGGTATTTTTCGCCCATTGCCTCTGTGTTGATAATCGCAGAATATTTTGCGATAACGCCTTGTTTTTCAAGTTCTAAAACTGCATTTTCCACAGTTTTTTCATCAGAACCCGTAATTTGAGCGAGTTGAGTAAAAGTGTATCTTGCATTTTCACCAAGTAAATCTATAAGTTGACTTTTTAAATCCATTATTTGCCTCTCCTAACGTTAAGCATAGTAATTTATTCTATTTTACATTTTTTTATTCCGTTTGTCAATATAATAAGTTTGATTTTCTGCTTTTATTGTGCTACAATATTGGCGTTGAGGTGAAAAAGTGGTTAAAATCTGGGCTAAAGTAATGAAAAAAGATAAAATATTAAAGCAGTTTGTCTTTGAAAGGCAAGAAAGTATGGATTACTCGCTATTTTTCGAGTATTTAAGCGAGATTTGCTTTAACCTTGATATTTCCACGCCTGTTTTAATAAAAACCCACCTTTTCGACTATGCTAAATATAACGTTGTCAAGTTTACGAAAAGCGATTTTGTTGAGCAAATAAATTTTGATAAGTTGGTTTTAGAAAACCTTTTTATATAAAATCAGTATAAAAATTCCCCCTTTCACGCACACTCATAGAAAGGGGGTTTTTTATGAAAATTACAACTATTATTGCTTTTACCTTGGTAATTATCGGTGCACTCGTTTGGCTTTTAATCGGGCTATTCAATTTTAACCTTGTTGCACTTCTTTTTGGCAGTGGAAGCACCGCATTAGTTTCAAGAATTATCTATTCGCTTGTTGGAATTTCTGCGTTATGGCTTATTTTCTATTGGGTTGCTTACGACCCTTTTAGAGCGATTGACTAAAAGTTATAATTTATAAAAACGCCCCTTGGCTGTTGCCAAGAGGCGTTTTTGCTTTTATTTTTTCACTTTATTAAAGACCCTTCCAAGCGACCTTTCCGTCTTTTGCAACAGTCCAATAACTTGCATCGAATTCTTTTCCTTCGTTCTTATTTTTAAGAACTTGTGCTTTCATATCGATTGCGTCTTTTGCGTCATAGAAGCCTTCTTTGTTGATAAACCTAAACTTATAAATATCTTCGTCAAGGCTTAATTTGATAAAGATTTCAACGCCGTATCTTTGCCTTTTTGCGTGTTGAACAATTTTAACCAAAGAATTGTTCCTCGTTTCATATTCAGTGTCCCAGAAGACTGTTTCATCATAGAAAGTGTTTTGGTCGCAAAGCACCATTTGGTTTCCACTCTTATACTTGTACATTTCATTTACAAAATAAGTTGCACGCATTGATGGCTTATAAGCATATCCGTCCTTATGTAAATCCATTTCTTGGTTTATATAAAGCGGTGTGCTTCCAACAGCATAAACGTTTTGAGCAGTTGTTCCAACAAAAGCATCGCCCGCTGGCGTGTTGGTATATGAGTGTGGGTTAATAACCGCAGTTCCTGCTGAATTTATGTCGCAAAAATCAACAAAACTGAAAACGCCCGTCGTTTCTCTGCCTTGGCCGTAGCCACTGTTATCGTCTGTGTTTATTACCTTACCAAACGTTAAAGACCTTTCTATGTTCAACAAGTCGCAATCAACAACAAAGTTTTTAAGCGTGCAAGTGTCAAACGATGTCAACATAGGCTTGTTTGCGTCGCCTTGGTAAAACCTTACGTCTTCATATTCAACGTAAATGTTTTCAAAGGTTGTGTTTTTTGCAGAGCAAACAAGTGGTGATTCAGAAGTGTACGTAAACGTATTAACGTTTATCATTGCAAGGTTTTTAATGGTTGCACCGTATGCTGGTGGCAACAAGCCGATTGAAGTGTACCTTTGGTTAGTATCAATAACCTTGCCCCTTCCATCAAACGTTCCAACAAAGCCATAGCCTTCTCTTGGCACGAAATAAGGGACTTCCCTTTTGCCTTCAATACTTTCAAAAGTTGTGTCAACTTCCCAAGTTTGAGGGTGACTAGTATTGCTACTGTCGTTTGTAATATAAATATTCCTCTTTGCAGCATCTTCATTTGAATAAGTGATGTTGTTGGCCAAAACGTAAAGCCCGCTAATGGTCGAAGTTGGCCATCTCATTGGAACGACGGTGGTTGACACGTTGTTCGTGAAATAAAAAACCGACTTACCAACTTTTGTGCCTGACGTTGCCGTCACGTTAAAATCCACCAAATAGTCTTCAGCAGCACTTAACCCAGCACCATAAACGCTCTTGTTCGCATATTGGTCGTTATTAGCAAATCTTACGATAACCTTTTCAGCAACTTTTGCGTTATAGGTTATGGTTTTTCCATCAGCCTTTGTCAACAAAATTTCATGAGTTTTTGTCGCATCTAAACTTTTAATTAAAGTTTTATCAATGGTCACGTTTTCTTGTTGGTTAAACAAAACCGTTTCGCCTTCTTGCAAATTATCAAAAGTGACAGGCAACAAATCCCCGCCAGCAGTTTGGCTTGCCATAAATCTTCCGGTTGACTTGCAAAGGTATGCATCGTCAATAACCACGTGCATTTCGCTTTCGCCACCGCCTTCGCCTGGGTCGTCACCAGGGTCTTCACCCTTTGGTTTTTGGCAAGCAGTGAAAAGACCGAAACTAACTATGCTTAAACATAGAAGCATCAAAATCAAAAACTTGCTAAAAGCACTCTTATTCTTCATAGTTTTTTCCTTACCTATATAAAATTTCCTTAACTAATATTATACAAAAAATATTGCCGTTTTGTCAATTATTTACTTTAAAATTTATGCGTTTAACCGCCAAGTATAATGGCGTGCCACAAGCATAAACGCTTAACGATTGGCTAATGAGCAAAAACAAAACTTGCAAATAGTAAATATACTCTAACGCACCGTAAACTGCCACCCAAATTATAGGCAAAAACACGGCGTTTAACACAACGGGGAAAAACCCGCCAAACAAAAGTTTTAGATAAGTTTTTTTGAAAATTTTGCCCACCAAATAGGTTAGAACGCTTGCCGTTAGCGTTATCACACTTCCCAAAATTATATCCAAAACCAAGCAACCTGTTATAAGGTTTGAAAGCATACACCCAATAAAGAGTGCTGGGATTGCTTCAGCGTAAAACAGTGGCAAAATGGTCAACGCTTCGCTTATTCTAAACTGAATGGCACCACTTGCAATAGGCATTGTGATTAGCGACAAAACAACGTAAAGCCCAGCGATTAACCCCGCCCTGACAAGAATTAAAGTAGATTTTTGCATAAAAAAACTCCTTTTTCAGACAAAAATTTACCGAAAAAAGAGTATCCTATAATTTTTTCGGTTGTTTTATAGAAGTGTTGTCCGAAAACCTTCTAAAATTTATTATACAAATTTTGGACCTTAAAAGCAAGCGTTTAAGCGTGCTAAATCTTTTGTATTGTTGACAACTATTTTTGCTTGTGCTAAAATTAAGGTGTTAACAAAGGGTAAAATTATGAAAAACAAGATTTTTTCCGTGCTGTTCGGCGTGGCACTTTTTATTTTTATATTATCGTTTTCAATCGGGCTACCTATTTATTGCAGGTTTTTTTATTACGCCCAAATTAACGCACTTTCCTTGCCAGAACAAACGGGTTTTTCCTTTAATCAGATTAAAACGGCTTTTGACCAAATGATGAACTATCTAACACTGCCAAACCAACCTTTTGCAACGGGTGTTTTTAAGTTTAACGAGCAAGGTGCATCGCATTTTAAGGATTGCAAAGTATTGTTTGATATAAACCTTATTGCCTTAATTTGTTCAAGTTTGTTTTTAATTTTAACCTTGATTTTGGTAAAGGCAAAAAAACTTAACCTTTATAAGCCTTTTAATATGAGCATATCTTTTATTTCGGCATCGGCAATTTTAATTGTGCTTTTAATTGTTGGCGTTATCATCGCAATAGACTTTTCAAGTGCTTTCACCGTTTTCCACCACTTGTTTTTTGCGGGAAAAGATAACTGGATTTTTGACCCAACCCAAATGGAAGTGATTAAAATTTTGCCCGAACAGTTTTTCTTAAACTGTGCCGCCTTAATTGGTGCAAGCATACTTGTTTTGTGCTTAACCATTATAATATATCAACTAATAAAAAGAAAAAAGCAACTAAAACTTTCTAAAAACTAAAAAGAAAAAACAAAAGCCCTTGCTTAAGGGCGTCGCTCTTAGGGATTTAAATTAAAAAGTTAAAAAGCAAACCACTTTGGTTTGCTTTTTCTTATTTTTCTTGAATATCATAGAATTTAAAGTTAGATGTTCTTACTTTGTTTTGAGCCCAGTTCACTGCCGTATTTCTATCACCCCTAAAAGTTTCAGTAAATGCTGGAACTCCACCACGATACGCAGTTTCCGTCAAGTAATACTTAATAATAAATGTTTTCATATATATTTCTCCTTTTGTTTTGTAAGAAGAGTTTATCACATTTATTATCCCAACTTTGGGATTATTCCCATGTTTTATTATTTAGTTCATTAAATAAGTCATTAATATTTTTTGCTTTTACTGTAAAATATCTTTTTGAAGAAAACATTCCGCCACGTGTTTTTTTACGATAATCTAATTGTTTAAGATTGCCAAATAAAAACATCTGCATTTCGCTATTGGCAAGTTCTTCTTTTCTCCAATCGGCACAAAGCTCCAATTTTTCCTTTGCTATCAAGATAATTTCTTCTTCTGATTGTTGCGTGTTGTTCCACGCTATTTTAAGTTGCTTACCATTTAAAATTATTTTTGCTTTTATTTCAGCAATATAATTTACGTTTTTATCCCAATATGCGCCAAAATATTTTGCTCTTCTATGGGAATATGTTTTTATATTTGGGCACAGATAAAACCCCTTATCGATTTCTTCTTTAGTGCCCCTACAATTGATTACGTCTAGAATATTTTGCCAATCATTTAGAAAGCCATTCGATAATAAATAATCTTCAAAATCTTTAAGATATTCTCTAAAATATTTTGAAAGCTCAAATTCGTTTTCAACAAGCAATCTTTTTAGTGTATCAAGAAAATCCTTAAAAGTTAACTTTTGCAAAATTACGCCTTTTTCTAATGCATAATCAACCCCATCTTTTATTCTTTCCTCGTCGGGATTAAACTCGTTTGTTAATAAAAATAAAATTCGTTTAATAGTTTTATTATTATTTTCAAATCCGTCAATATGCCTTTCTATTTGATTGTTATAAAACCAATCCGTCTTTTTTGTTTCAAAATAAATTTCGAACGCCTGTTGCGAAAAACATAAATCTGGAATACTATTTTGTTTTTTAACTTGTTGCGAAAAATCTGGCAAACAACTAAAACTTTCTCTTGAATCAGAAATTAAATCATTGATAGTTTTTTCAAACGCCTCGGGACTTTCTTTATACAACATTTTTAACATAAGTCCACAATAATTTGTAATTTGATTTTCCCCTTGTGAATAGGGATTAAAAAATGAAATTGACTTTCCCATAATTTTCTCCTTTGTTAAATATTTTTCTTATAAACATTTTACCCCCCCCCAGAAAAATGTCAACTCTTTTCATATTTTTCATTTGCGACTTGAACATTTTTCTTTATTCGTTCTCTTAATTCTAATGGCGATAAAACTTCAACAGCGTTCATATATTGCATTGACCAATATTCCATGGCGTTAATACTCGCTTTTACTTTAACTAAAAAACGCCCGTCTTCTCTCTCTTCAATTTTTATATCCTTACCAAACCAGTCTATAATTTGGTCAATCGCCCAGCCGTCTGCAATAAATTCAACTGCTTTCGGCTCGTCGTAAAACATATAGGGCATTGAAGAAGAAAAACGTTTATAATCAATTCCACTTTCAAAACCATTAACTGATTTTAATGGCGTTCGATTTTTATCTATAAGTTCAATATCGGTAATTCTATCCATACGGTAATATTGAATATGTTGCCATTTTTCATTATGCCCCATTAAATAATAGCGTTGGTTATGCAATATCATTTGATATGGACTAACCGTGTGAATTGCAGATCGATGCATTTTTTTATCTGCGCCATATTTATTATAATCAAACTTAATTTGCTTGTCCGTTTCAATGGCTTCGTCAATAATTTCAATATTATTAAACACCGCAACGTTTTCGGTTTTATTCCAGTCCTGTACTGAATAGATATTTTTAACGTGTTTTTTGAAATACTTATTCGCCTGACCACAAAGTTTTTCAATCAGTTCTTTTGACTGTTTGGGTGTGATATGTTTACTTGATAAAACACCGTCTATTAAGAGTTTTAGTTCGCTATCTTCAAACGTGCGTTCGGCTAGATAAGAGCCTTTTTTGGTAGTTTCAATATCATATCCCGCTTCGTTAAGTAGTGATATATTTCT